>CAXBAC010000290.1:0-3280 GCA_963973485.1 uncultured Polaribacter sp.
TCGCTTTTTCGATTTCTTCTTTTATAATTTTATCAATTTTAGCAGCAACTCTTTTTTCTTCTTCAACCTTTTTTCTTAAATCTCTTTTGTATTTATTTTCTTTCTTTTTAATAAGAGAAATTAAACTTTCTTGTTTGTTTTTATCTGCTTCAATAGCTTCTTTTTGTCTTTTTTCAGAAAGAATTAACGTGTCTTTTATCTCTTTTTGATAAAACAATGAATCATTTAATTTACTTATATAATCTGTTTGCTTTACAATTTCTACACCTTGCTTTTTTCGGAATGAAGTATATTGTTTCATATACTCCAATCTTTTATATGCTTGATAAAAATTTTGCGAAGACAACAAAAACATAGCCCTACTTTGTTGCGATTTACTTTTGTATGATTTGTAAATCATATTCGCATAATCTTCTTTTAGCAATTTTAAGTTTTTATTGAGTTTTGCAAGCTCTTTTTCGTTTGTACGAATTTCATCTGTTAACAATTTGGCTTCTAAATTAATGGTATTTATTAATTTATTTCTAACCTCTATTTTTTGATTGATATCCTTTAAATCTTCAAGTGCATTTTTTTCTTTTTTAACTTCATTAAACAACAAGTTATTCAACTGCTGTATTTCTGATTTAAATTTTTTACGCTGATTTTCTAACTGCTTTCTTGTTTGTGAAAAAACAGTAGTACTTATGCATAAAAACGCTAAAAATAATATGTAATGCTTACTAAAGTTCATTAAAAAGACAATTGTTTATACCCATTTGGAATGTTAAAAGACATTTCTACTTGCGTATCAAACAAAACTGATTTATACTCTAAATCTATTGCTGTTGTTGATTTTTTATCTTTTGCTATAATTTGTATTGCAGAAGGAAACACTACAGCATTAACGATATTGTAAGAAGGATATTTTATATCTAAACGTAAGTTTTTGTTTGTATTTACAATAGATTGTTGATCTAATTTAAAATGAGCTGGGTTAATCGTGTAAAAAATATCGAAAAGTAATTCTTGTTGTTCTGGAGTTAAAATATACTTATTATTGGTGATAACAACATCTTGCTTTTCTTTGGTTACATCTTGCAAAGATTGCCCTAAAAATAGGTTTTGAAGTTGCTCAAAATTTATTTCTACACCCAATAATTCTTTTATCATAGAGAAATCTCCTTCAAAATAGTTTCTAAATACAGATGAATAATAACGTACTTTAGTTGGTGTTATTTCTGCTTTAAAAACAGTTAAAAACTTAGTACCTCTTAACCAAATTACCTCATCTTTCTTAATTTGCATGTGTACAGATAAGCTTTGGTTTGTTTTTCCATTATTAAACTTTACTTTTAGTTTTGCATCAAGTGTTTCTTTATCAAAATTTGCAGCAACGTGTTTTCTTGCTACCTTTTTAGAAGAAATATCTTTAGCAATAGCAGATGCATCAATCATATTTTTTTTTGTTTTACAAGCAGATAAAATTATTGTAAAAAGTAGTAAGTATTTTATAATTTTTGACATTAACTTTTAATTTTTTTCGCTTTTTGATTGTAATTGTTTTCTTCAATTTTATTGCCTAAACCTTTATAAGCTCTTGCCAATTCTTCGTAAAAATTAGCCTCCATTAAATCATCTATTACAAAATCGATACCATTTTCTAAAACTAATATAGCATCTTTAAATTTTTGTTGATTATTCAACGCTTTTGCTTTCATTAAATAGACAAAAGGTTGTGCAGGAAACAAAGCAATACCTTTTTCACTATATTTTAGTAAAGTAATGGTTTCTTTTTCTGATATTTTTAAAATTTGCTCTAAAATAGTATATGTTTTCTCTTTTTCAAATCGTTTCTCTAATGACGAAATATCATTCAGTTTTACTAATTTAGGTTTTGGTGAATTCCTACTTTCTAAACGCGTTTTTACGTCTTTTAAACTTGATGGTAAAGCAGATTCTTTTTCTAAAAGCGTCATCAACAAAATTGCTTCATCATAAGATCTGTTATACAGATACAAACGCACTAAAAAAACTCGTTCTTTTGGATTTAGTGTTACTATTTTCTTTTGAACAGCTATTGCTTTATTTAAATTGTTTTCTTTTTGATGAATTTTTACCAAATGCTTTAACATCCATATATTATCAGCATCATTTTTTAAAGCTCTTTGAAGATATACTTTAGCTAAATTGATATTATTTAAACTCAAATAATTTTTAGAAAACTCAAAAAAAACAGCAGTATTATTTTCTTTTAGTTGATTGCAATTCTCTAAATTTTCTATAGCTTTTTGATGATTCCCAATTGCTTTTTCTGACAAAGCTTTAAAAAAATACGATTGAAATTTTAAATCAACCTCTTCTACTAAATCCTCTTTTATAGGTATACTATCTTGAGCAGAAACTTTAGGTATAAAAAAACAGATAAAAAAAGCTAAAAGAGACAATCTAATCAAATTAAATTGTCTCTTTTTAATGTATTTTATTTGTTTTTCTAAACAGTTCATTTATAGTAATTCTGTATAATCTCCAATACTCACTGAGGTATAATTTGCATTATATTTTGCATGATTACCAATCATAGCATTATCTAAACTTGCGTTAGAAATTTCTACATTAGTCTGAATTAAAGAATTAGAAATAGTAGCATTTTCTACTACACTATTTTCTCCTATAGAAACGTAAGGTCCTATTTTAGAATTACGTAACTTAACATTCTTACCAATATAACATGGCTGTATTATTTCTGAATTTTCTAAAACAACATCATTAGATACTAGATTGTTCCCTGCTTTATGCTCAAAAGCTAAAGTTTGTTTATTTGTATCTACAGTTGGGTCTTTTTTACCACAATCCATCCAAGTATTTACTGTACCAGGTATAAATTTAGCACCTTGCTGTTTTAAAGATTCTAAAACGTTTGTTAATTGATATTCATCGTTTTCTTTTAAATCATTATCAATTAAATATTGAATTTCTTCTAAAAGTTTTTCACCACTTTTAAAATAATAAATACCAATTATTGCTAAATCAGAAACAAAATCTTTTGGTTTTTCTATAAAATCTGTAATAATACCATCTTCTAATTTTACAACTCCAAAAGCACTAGGATTAGCTACTTTACTTACCCAAATTGCTCCATCTGCATTTACATCTAATGTAAAATCTGCTTTAAATAAAGTATCTGCATAAGCAACTACACAAGGCCCACTTAACGATTCTTTTGCACAATAAATTGCATGTGCAGTACCTAAAGCTTCATCTTGTATATAAACAGAACCTTTAGCTCCAAGCTCTTTAG
>CAXBAC010000291.1:0-3270 GCA_963973485.1 uncultured Polaribacter sp.
AATAACAATCCACTCTTTGTGGTAGATGGTACTCCAATTAACAACAATGCTGTTCTTAATTTTACCAATGAAGCTGCTGCAGGTTTTCAGGAAATTGACTTTGGTAATGGAGCAATGGAGGTAAATGCAGATGATATTGAAACTGTAACTGTTTTGAAGGGGCCAAGTGCTGCTGCTTTGTATGGAACTCGTGCTTCTAATGGGGTAATTGTAATTAACACTAAAGATTGTCGCAATAAAAAAGGTTTAGGCGTAAGTATAAACTCTTCTATTACTTTTGATAGCGCTTTTCGTTTGCCAGAATTTCAAAATGAATATGGTCAAGGAAATTCAGGAAACTTTGAGTATGTAGATGGTTTAGGTGGTGGTGTTAATGATGTTATTACGTATTCTTGGGGGCCAAGATTAGATGCTGGAAATTTAATTCCGCAATTCGATTCTCCTGTAACATTGCCTGATGGAACTGTAATAAGAGGTGGAGATACGTCTTTATATTCAGGGTTACCAATTACACCAACCTTGTTTCAATCGAACCCAGATAATTTAAAAGATTTTTATCAAACAGGAATTACTACCATTAATAATATTGCAATAAATGATAGTTTTGAAAGAGGTTCTTACAGGTTATCTATTACAGATTTAGATAGCGAATCTATAATTCCTGGTGTAAATTTAGATCGAAAAACAGCAGCATTAAAGCTAAATTTTAATCCAACTACAAAAACTAAAATTACGTCTTCTATAAACTACGTAAACTCAAATAGCGACAATAGACCTTCTAATGGTTATGGAAGTGAAAACGTAAATTATTCACTTGTTGCTTGGAGTCCACGTTCTTTAAATATTGATAGTTTGCGCAATTATTGGCAACCTGGTTTAGAAGGTGTGCAACAGTATTCTTTTAACTACACGTACTTTGATAATCCGTTTTTTATCTTACATGAAAATACCAACTCTTTTAACAGAGATCGTGTTTTTGGAAATATTGCTTTCAATCATAAATTTAATGATAAACTAAGTGTTTCATTACGTTCTGGAATGGATTACTCATCAGAAAAAAGACAATTTAAACGTAATTTTAGTAGCAATAGATTTAAAAACGGAGCCTATGCAGAACACGATGTTTTTTACAGAGAAATCAATACCGATTTTTTAATCAACTATACAGATAATTTAGGTGATTTTTCTTTTGACATTTCTTTTGGTGGAAACAGATTAGATCAAAAAGCAAGTACCAAACAAACGCAAACTACCAATTTAGCGCAACCAGGTATTTTTAGCTTAAATAATGCAGCATCTCCTTTAGAAGTTTTTCAGTTTGAATCTAAAAAAAGAATAAACTCTTTGTATAGCATTGCAAAATTGGGTTATAAAGATTATTTGTTTGTAGATATTACAGGTAGAAACGACTGGTCTAGTGCTTTAACTACTCCGTTTTCAGTAGATGGCACCTCATTTTTCTATCCTTCAATTTCTTCGAGTTTTATTTTATCAAACTATACAGAACTGCCTTCAACTATCTCCTTTGCAAAGTTAAGAGCAAGTGTGGCACAAGTGGGTAATGATACAAATCCTTATCAAACTTCTGGCGCATTTGTTTCGCAGACCCCTTTTAATGGTCAGCCTACATTTAGCAACCAAGACTTTATTCCGAATTCTAATTTAAGACCAGAAATCACCACTTCTTATGAGTTGGGTGCAGACCTACGTTTCTTTAAAGATCGTTTAAACATCGACTTTACCTATTATAACAACACTACTAAAGATCAAATTATTTCTTTACCAATTCCAATTTCATCAGGTTACAATCAGCAAGTAATTAATGGTGGTGAAGTAAACACAACAGGAGTAGAAATTATTTTAGGAGGCACACCGATTAGAAACGAGAACTTTAAGTGGAACACTACTTTTAATTTTGCTAGTAACAAATCAGTAATTAAAAATCTACCTCAAAATGATGGACGTCTAACTTTGGCATACAGTAGAATTTACGATAGTGCAAACCAAACTGTATGGTTTCAAGTAGAAGAAGGGGGGCAAATTGGAGATATGTATGGAACAGGGTATGAAAAAAATGGGGAAGGCCAATTTCTTTTAGATGATAATGGACGATACATTGCCAATAATGAATTGATTAAAATTGGAAATTACAATCCAGATTTTACCTTAGGTTGGAACAATTCTTTCGAGTACAAAAACTGGAATGCAAGCTTTTTATTCGATTGGAGACAAGGAGGAGAAATTGTTTCTAGAACAAGAGCACTTGGAAATGTGGGTGGGCAATTGGCAGAAACTGCATTTAGACCAGATGCTGGCATTGTAGCTCAAGGTGTAAATGTAAATACAGGGCAGCCTAATACTGTTGCAGTTTCTGCAGAAAGTTATTACAGGCAATTTTATGACAGAAATCATGAAGAAAACAATGTGTATGATGCTTCATTTTTAAAACTACGTCAATTTTCTATTGGATATGTTTTAAATCTTGATGAAGGCTTTTTAGGCTTGAAAAATCCATCAACAATAAACTTTTCTTTTATAGGAAACAACCTGTTTGTTATAACAGAAAATCCACATTTCGACCCTGAACAATTGGCTGTGCAAGGCAATGGTTTTGTAAGCGGAGTTGAAGATATGAGTTATGCAACTAGCAGAAGTTTAGGATTTAAAGTAGGGTTTAATTTCTAGTTCTCACGAATATAGAAATCTAAAATAAAAAAGATGAAAAAATTTATATACACACTAGCATTTTTTACGATAATTATATCAAGTTGTACCAAAGATTTTGAGGAAATAAATACCAATATCAATGCACCAGTTACAGTACAACCAAGCTTGTTATTAAGACAAGTTATTTACGATTTTGGAGAACAAATGAGTTACGAAGGTTTTGTTGCTGGCGATTTATTAGCACAACACAGAACTGCTGTCGACTTTAATTTATTTGACAGACACGATTTAAAAAGTCCGCAATTAGGTGGTAATCCTTGGCCTATTTTTTATACCAATTTACGCGATAATGAAATTATTTTAAAACAAAGTAGAGCAATCACAGCTTTTGCAGTTTACGAAGGCCCTGCTTTAATTTTAAAGGCTTACATGGCTGCAGGCTTAACAGATTTGTTTGGTGATGTTCCTTATTTTGAAGCCTTTAATGGTGTAGAAGGCACTGTAAATCCTGCTTATGATTTACAAGAGGATATTTATCAAAATGAAAACGGAATTTTAGATAATTTAGACAAAGTTATGATACATAAATATGCTACTCATCAA
>CAXBAC010000292.1:0-3265 GCA_963973485.1 uncultured Polaribacter sp.
AATTTTATTCTTATTTTTTTACTAATTTATTTTTACAAAATTTAAGTTTGTAAAAGTGCTACCAATTATTTTATATAGTTTAATAAATAACTTTTTTTAAGTTTAAAAACATTTCTTTGTCTTGCGTTTTGTATATTTATAGCGAACATTCGCTAATTAATTTACAGATATTATGGATATTGAAAAAGTGCTGGTAGCAAATAGAGGGGAAATTGCAATAAGAATTTTTAGAGCTTGTACAGAAATAAATGTAAAAACTGTAGGAATTTATACCTACGAAGATCGGTATTCTTTGCATAGATATAAATCTGATGAATCTTATCAAATTGGTGAAGATAATCAACCTTTAAAACCTTATTTAGATATTGATGCAATCATAAAAATTGCACTAAATAATAATGTAGATGCTATTCATCCTGGTTATGGATTTTTATCAGAAAACGCAAACTTTGCTCAAAAGTGCGAAGATAATGGTATTATTTTTATAGGGCCAAAAGTATCAGTTTTAAAAGCTTTAGGAGACAAAATTACTGCTAAAAAAGTAGCTATAGAAAATGATATTCCAATTATACAAAGTAATCAAAACTCATTAGATAGTGTACAAATTGCTTTAAATGAAGCAGAAAATATTGGGTATCCTGTAATGTTAAAAGCAGCTTCTGGAGGTGGAGGAAGAGGAATGCGTGTAATTAGAAAAGCAGAAGAATTAAAGAAAGCTTATGGAGAAAGTAAAAGAGAAGCACTAAATGCTTTTGGAGATGATACCGTTTTTTTAGAAAAGTATGTAGAAAATCCAAAACATATAGAAATTCAAATTGTTGCAGATAATTACGGAAATACGGTTCATTTATATGAGAGAGATTGCTCTGTTCAAAGACGCTATCAAAAAGTTATTGAATTTGCACCTTCTTATGGCTTAAAAACTACTACAAAAAATGCACTTTATGAGTATGCCATTAAAATTTGTACAGCTGTAAATTATAACAATATTGGTACAGTTGAGTTTTTAGTTGATGATGATGACTCTATTTATTTTATAGAAGTAAACCCAAGAATACAGGTAGAGCACACTGTTACAGAGGTAATAACAAATATTGATTTGGTAAAAACCCAACTTTTTATTGCAGGAGGTTACAAGTTATCAGATCAGCAAATAAAAATAGCAAATCAAGAAACTGTAAAAATTAATGGTTATGCTATACAGTGCAGAATTACTACAGAAGACCCACAAAATGATTTTAAACCAGATTTTGGAACTATAACAACCTACAGAAGTGCTTCTGGTTTTGGCATTCGTTTAGATGCAGGTAGTGTTTACCAAGGTGTAAAAATATCTCCTTTCTTCGATTCTATGTTGGTAAAAGTTACAGCCAACAGTAGAACTTTAGATGGAGCAATAAGAAAAGTAAGAAGAGCATTAAGTGAGTTTAGAATTCGAGGCGTTAAAACTAATATGTCTTTTTTAGATAATATTTTAAAACATAATACTTTTAGACAAGGAGAAATTACGGTTAACTTTATAAAATCTAATCCAGATTTATTCATCTTTAAAGCTCCAAGAAACAGGGCAACAAAAATGATTTCTTATTTGGGAGATGTAACTGTAAATGGAAATCCTGATGTAAAAAAAATAGATATCACAAAAACTTTTATAAAACCAAAAGTGCCAGCTTTTGATGTAAATGCTACGTATCCAAAAGGTACAAAAGATTTACTAACAGAATTAGGACCAGAAAAATTTTCTCAGTGGTTAAAAAATGAAAAGAAAATTCATTTTACAGATACTACTATGCGTGATGCGCATCAAAGTTTATTAGCTACAAGAATGCGAACTTTTGATATGCTTAAAGTAGCAGAAGGTTATGCAAAAAATCATCCAGATATCTTTAGTATGGAAGTTTGGGGTGGTGCAACTTTTGATGTGTGTTTAAGATTTTTACAAGAAAATCCTTGGGAAAGACTGCGTTTATTGCGAGAAAAAATGCCAAATGTATTATTGCAAATGCTAATAAGAGGTTCTAATGGAGTTGGCTATACAGCATATTCAGATAATTTAATTGGCAAGTTTGTAGAACAATCTTGGGAGAATGGAGTAGATGTTTTTAGAGTTTTCGACTCTTTAAACTGGATGAATTCTATTGCGCCTTGTATAGAACATGTAAGAACAAAAACAAAAGGTTTAGCAGAAGGTTCTATTTGTTATACAGGTGATATTTTAGATGTTAAAAATACAAAGTATAACCTAAAATATTACATCAGTTTAGCAAAAGAAATTGAAAATTCGGGTGCACATATTTTGGGAATAAAAGATATGGCTGGTTTATTAAAACCTTATGCAGCAACTGAGTTAGTTTCTGCATTAAAATCAGAATTAAATATACCTCTTCATTTGCATACACATGATACATCATCAATACAATCTGCAACGTATTTAAAAGCAATAGAAGCTGGTGTAGATGTTGTAGATGTTGCTCTAAGTGGTTTATCTGGCTTAACATCACAGCCAAATTTTAATTCAATTGTAGAAATGATGAAATTCCATGAAAGAGAAAATCCGATAAATACAGATTCTTTAAACAAATATTCTAATTATTGGGAAACCGTAAGAGAATATTATTATCCTTTTGAATCTGGTTTAAAAGCGGGTTCAGGAGAAGTTTTTAAACATGAAATTCCTGGAGGCCAGTACTCTAATTTAAAACCACAAGCGCAAGCTTTAGGTTTAGAAAATCGTTTTCATGAAATTACAAAAATGTATGCAGAGGTAAATACTTTGTTTGGTAATATTATAAAAGTTACACCAAGCTCTAAAGTTGTTGGAGATATGGCACAGTATTTAGTAAGTAATAATTTAACTATTAATGATGTTTTAGAAGGGGGTGATAGTATTTCTTTTCCTCAATCTGTGGTTAGTTTTTTTAAGGGTGATTTGGGCCAGCCAGTAAATGGTTTTCCAGAAAAACTACAAAAATTGATTTTAAAAGATCAAAAGCCTTATACAGATAGGCCTAATGCTCATATTCCTCCTGTAGATTTTGAAAAAGAATATGCAGAATTTAGAAAAGTTTTTGAAAAAGGTTTTGGAAGAGATATTGATATAACTGATTTTTTATCGTTTAAACTATATCCAAAAGTGTTTACAGAAGCCTATAATAAACATTTGAAATATGATAATTTAACAAATTTACCAACCAAAAATTTCTTTTTTGGTATGGAAAGAGGAGAGGAGATTACTGTTGATTTAGATAGAGGAAAAACACTTTTA
>CAXBAC010000293.1:0-3265 GCA_963973485.1 uncultured Polaribacter sp.
TCTACAGGCTCATTGTCTGTAATTCTTAAAAATAAATCTACAGCATCGTTAGCAATAAGTTGTGTTGTAGAGCCTTTTAACACTTTTAATTGTGCTTTTGCCCAATCAAAATCACCTTTAAAATAACTAGTTTGGGCAACTTTAAAACGTGCTTGTTGTGCCAACTCAGAACCTTTTAACTGAGTTTGAATTTGTGAAAAATAAATTAATGCTTTGTTAAATTTACCTCTAAAAACCAGCACATCTCCTAATTTTAGTTTAATACGTCCTTTAGCGAATTTTGAGTTTGCAAATGTTAATGCTTCTTCTAAAACTTCGGTTGCTTGTAAGGGTTTATTTTTAACAAAAGTTAAATAATCTGCATACTCAACTTGTAAATTTATGGTTTGTTGGTTTTTTCCAAACTGATTAAAAAGGTCTTGAAAAAGTTTTTCTGTTTCTGGGTTTTTGGTAGCTACAGCAATTTTAGCCAAATACACATTAGCATCAATTTTTTCTTCGTTTAAAAATGATTTTTCATCTATAAAATTGAAGCATTGTTGTGCAGCCTCAAAAGCCAAATTTTCAAAAGCAAGTTTCCCTAAACTGTAAATTTCTGATAAATCTGATGCTTCTCTTTGGTATAAAGCTTTTTCTTGTATTAAGGCTTTAGCATAATCTTTTTGCTGAGCAAACAACCAACTTAAAAGAATATTCCACTCATTTTTTGGGTTGCTAACGGCTTTTCTTAATAACGATTTTCTAAAAAAGATATTGGCTTCATTTGTTGCATCGTCTGTAATATACCTGCTAGCATATCTTTGCACAAGGTTTAGGTAACTCGAGTTTTTATCAACCAAACTAATGTATGCTTCAAACATTTTTTTAAACTCTCCTTTTTCTCCATAAATTTGTGCAATTTGAAAATTATAGTTTGTGTTTTCATTTTTTTCCATTGCCTTTTTATAAGCTAAAATGGCGTAATCTAACAAACTATATTCTTTAAATAAACGCCCCATAATTGCACCAAAGTTGGACTTTTCTTCTATAGATTTTATGGCTTTGTCATAATGCTGTTTGGCTAAATCTTTTAACTGTTGTTTATCGTAATTGTAACCTAAAAAAACATACAAATAAGTATGAGTAGGTTTTTGTGCAATTTTTTCTTTTAATAAGTTTTCTGCAGTTTCAAAAGCATTGGTTTCTTGATAACAAGAAATTAATCTGCTTAAATATGTGGTGTTAAAGGAGCTTTTGTCGTAAAGTTTTTTAAAAATTTGTGTTGCTTTTTCGTATTCACCTTGTCTGTAATAGGTTTCTGCCAAAAAATAATTGTTTTGATCTTCTGATTTTTGACCAAAAGTGAAGGCACTTATAAGAAGAAAAAAAGTGATAAAAAATGGCTTCATACAATTCAAAGATAATTAAGAAAAATGTTAATTTTTTGATAAACCCTTCAATTTTTTTAAAATGCTTTGTAACATTTTGGCACGAAACTTGTCTTAAGAATATAGAACTAATCAAAATAACTATTATGAACACTTTTTCTAAACAATACGAAATAGCAAAACAGAACTCTATAGACTTTATGAAATCTGGTCAAATAAGTGCGTATTTAAATGCGCTTGTAGAAATGAATAAATACAAAAGATTAATGGTTGCTGTTGTTGCAAACTAAAATTACTTGGCAGTATCAGTTTTTAATAAACAGACCAAAAAATATTTAGTTCACAATTTTTAATAAAACAGTGGTTGTCTTAAAGTAAAAACTATTAAAGTATTTTTCTTTACAAACTTGAATACTGTAAACTGCGACTGAATACTGTTTACCCAAAAAACTAGTCAATCATATCAAATCCACAATAAGGCACTAAAACATCAGGTATTTTAATACCTTCTTCTGTTTGGTAATTCTCTAAAATACCAGCCAAAACACGTGGTAAAGCTAATGAACTTCCATTTAATGTGTGTGCCAATTCACTTTTACCTTCCTTATTTTTAAAACGCAATTTTAACCTATTTGCCTGAAAAGTTTCAAAATTAGATGCAGAACTTATTTCTAACCATCTATCTTGAGCTGTAGAAAATAATTCAAAATCGAATGTTAATGCAGCTGTAAAACCAGTATCACCTCCACACAAACGTAAAATTCTGTAAGGTAATTTAAGTTCTCTTAAAATATTTTTGATGTGCTCCACCATTCCATCTAACGCTTTGTATGAATTTTCTGGATGTTCAACTCGTACAATTTCTACTTTATCAAATTGATGCAATCTATTTAAACCACGAACATGAGCACCATAACTTCCAGCTTCGCGTCTAAAACATGGTGTGTACCCTGTTAAGGTGATTGGAAAATCTGACTCCTGTACCAAATCTCCACGAAAAATATTTGTAATAGGCACTTCTGCTGTTGGAATTAAATACAAATCGTCTTCAGTTGCATGATACATTTGCCCATCTTTATCTGGCAATTGCCCAGTTGCAGTTGCAGAAGCTGTGTTTACCAAATGTGGCACTTGCACTTCTGTATAACCAGCAGCTGTATTTTTATCTAAAAAATAATTGATTAAAGCACGCTGTAAACGAGCGCCTTTTCCTTTATAAACAGGAAAACCTGCACCAGAAATTTTGGTACCCAGTTCAAAATCGATGATATCGTATTTTTTGGCCAATTCCCAATGAGGTAATGCGTTTTTGCCTAAATCTGGTATGGTTCCTTCACTAAAAATATTTTCATTATCCTCTTCAGAAGTTCCAGCTTTTACAGAAGCATGAGGAATATTAGGAATTTGATATAAAAGTTGGTCTAACTCATCAGAAAAAGTATTTAGCTTTTCAGACAAATCCTTAGAGCTTTCTTTAAGTTGACTCGTTTTTTCCTTTAACAAAGTTGCTTTTTGTGCTTGACCACTCTTGTACAAGTTTCCAATTTCTTTAGATAATTTATTAGATTCTGCTAAAGTATTATCAAGAGCCACTTGTGTTGCTCTTCTGTTTTCATCTGCAGTTAAAACTTGTTCAATAATGGTTTCAGCATCAGCAAAATTACGTTTTGCTAAACCCTCTAAAACAGTTGCTTTGTGTTCTCTAATAAATTGTACTTGTAACATGTTTTTCGATGTTTTTATAAACCGCAAATATACACGAAGATTAAGACTTTGGCAATGTAGAATTAGAGATTGTTTTTAATATAATTTCTAGCAATTTCTTCATCTTTTTTAAGTTGATGAATTAGCAATTCTAAAGAATCGAATTTTTGCTCATCTCTTAAAAAATACAACAG
>CAXBAC010000294.1:0-3252 GCA_963973485.1 uncultured Polaribacter sp.
AAGCTTGTTTAAAAGCTTTTAATTTATCGATAAATTAATTTTGAAGTAGTACCAAAATTAATTTATCGATTAATTTTGGTACTACTTCAAAAGCATCACCTACAATTCCGTAATCTGCAGCTTTAAAGAAAGGCGCTTCTGGATCTGTATTAATAACCACTTTTACTTTAGAGGCATTAATACCTGCCAAATGTTGTATTGCTCCAGAAATTCCAATAGCAATATATAAGTTAGACGCAACAGGTTTACCTGTTTGACCTACATGTTCTCCATGAGGTCTCCAGCCTAAATCAGAAACAGGTTTAGAACAAGCTGTTGCAGCACCTAAAACATCTGCTAACTCTTCTATCATTCCCCAATTTTCTGGTCCTTTTAAACCTCTACCAGCAGATACTACAGTTTCTGCATCTGCAATAGTTACTTTACCTGTAACTCTTTCTATTTTTTCTGATGTTACTCCTGCATCTACTACATTAGCATCAAAAGTTTCTGTAGTTCCAGATACTGGATTTTCATGCACTCCAAAAGAGTTTTTTGCAACACCTACTATTTTGTTGTCTGTAGCAATTACAGTATTACTAAAGCCTTTATTCGAAAATGCTTTTCTTTTAACTGTAAAAGGACTTGTAGCACTTGGTAAAGCTACCACATTTGCAGCATAACCTGCATCTAAAGCTACTGCCAATAAGGGTGCAACGTGTAAAGTATCTATACTTGAATCTAAAATTATTGTTGATGCTCCTTGTGCTTCTGCAACTTGTTGTATTACTGATGTATATTGTTTTGCGTTAAAAGTACTTAAAGAGTCATTAGACACTGCAATTACTTTTTCTGCTCCATAAGTGTATAATTCTTCATTATTGTTTGCATTTATGGTAAGTACCAAAACATTACTACCTAATTGCTCTGCTACTTTTTTACCATAAGAAACAACTTCAAATGCGCTTTTTTTGAATTTTCCTTCTCTTGAATCTGCGAAAACTAAAACTGACATATTATTAAGTTTTAAGTTGTTAGTAAATCAATATAAATTTAAGACACTAACAAAATTATTTTTATATTTTTTTTGAGGTTTTGAAACGATTTCAGATTAATTTAATCTGCGATTAAATCACTTTTGCCTCGTTATGTAACAAGTCAATCAACTCATCAACATTGTCTGCATCAATTAACTTAACTGCACCTTTTGGGGCTGGTTTTTCAAAAGATTCTATTGATGTTGCTGCAGATGCTCCAGTTGGTTCAACTACATTTAATGGTTTTTTTCTAGCCATCATAATTCCACGCATATTTGGTATACGTAAATCTTTTTCTTCTACAATACCTTTTTGACCACCTACAACTAATGGTAAAGAAGTACTTAAGGTTTCGTTTCCACCATCAATTTCTCTAACTGCAGAAACAGCTGTTCCATCAACCTCCATACCAACACAACCGTTAATAAAGTTAAAATCAACTAAACTTGCTAACATGCCTGGCACCATTCCTCCATTATAATCTATAGATTCTCTTCCAGCTAAAACCAAATCGTAACCACCATCTTTAACAACAGCAGCTAATTCTTTTGCAACTGCTAAACCATCTGTAGCTTCTGTATTTACACGTATAGCATCATCTGCTCCAATAGCTAAAGCCTTACGTAAAGTTGGTTCTGTAGTTGCGTTTCCTACATTTACAACTGTTATACTTGCACCTTGCTTTTCTTTAAACCACATAGCTCTAGTTAAGCTAAACTCGTCATAAGGATTAATTACAAACTGAACTCCATTCGTATCAAATTTTGTATCACCTTCTGTAAAATTTATTTTTGAAGTAGTATCTGGCACATGACTAATACAAACCAATATTTTCATAAATCTTCTATTTTTTATCATTTATAACTCTTACAAAATTACGTCTTTTTTTTATAAATATACTATGCATGCATAGTATATTTATAAGAATTTAACATTTCTCGAAAACGTTTGCGTTTTTTAATCGTTAAAAATTCTTAGTTTCTAAAACTCTTACTACAATAGTGTAATTTAATTGCTTATTTTTGTTCTCGATAAATAACATCAAGAATTTAAAAACTACATGAAAACAGTTCAATTTAGAGAGGCTATTTGCGAAGCAATGAGCGAAGAAATGCGAAGAGATGAAAGCATTTACTTAATGGGTGAAGAAGTTGCTGAGTATAATGGCGCATATAAAGCCAGTAAAGGAATGTTAGATGAGTTTGGTGCAAAAAGAGTGATAGATACTCCAATTGCTGAACTTGGTTTTGCAGGAGTTGCTATAGGTTCTGCTATGAATGGTAATAGACCAATTGTAGAATACATGACCTTCAATTTTTCTTTGGTTGGAATTGATCAAATTATAAACAATGCTGCAAAAATTAGACAAATGTCTGGTGGGCAATTCAATTGTCCAATTGTATTTAGAGGTCCAACAGCATCTGCTGGCCAGTTAGGAGCTACGCATTCTCAAGCTCTTGAGAACTGGTTTGCCAACACACCTGGATTAAAAGTGATAGTACCATCAAACCCATATGATGCTAAAGGATTATTAAAAGCTGCGATTAGAGATGATGATCCTGTTATTTTTATGGAATCTGAGCAGATGTATGGTGATAAAATGGAGATTCCTGAAGGAGAGTATATTATACCAATAGGTGTTGCAGATATAAAAAGAGAAGGAACAGATGTAACTATTGTTTCTTTTGGTAAAATTATTAAAGAAGCTTACAAAGCAGCAGAAGAATTGGCAAAAGAAAATATTTCTGTAGAAATTATTGATTTAAGAACTGTAAGACCTATGGATCATGCAGCTATTATAGCCTCTGTAAAGAAAACTAACAGATTGGTTGTATTAGAAGAAGCTTGGCCATTTGCGAGTGTAGCTTCAGAAATCACTTATAGAATTCAAGATGAAGCTTTTGATTATTTAGATGCTCCAATTAAAAGAATTACAACTGCTGATGCTCCTGCTCCATATTCATCTGTATTATTCGAAAAATGGATTCCAAACCATAATGATGTAATAAAAGCAGTAAAAGAAGTACTTTACATATAAGTTTTTAACAAAAAATATTAAATCCTTTTTCATTTGTATGATGAAGGATTTTTTATGTTTAAAATAGTTATTAACCTGTAATAAATATGTACTTTTGCAACCCAATTTTTAGAATGATAAAAGTTTAAATGATGAGCGCACAAAAAAGACAAACAGTAGATTGTTTGATAGAAATTCCAAAAGGAAGTAGAAATAAAT
>CAXBAC010000295.1:0-3247 GCA_963973485.1 uncultured Polaribacter sp.
GGGGAGGTTTTGATGCGATGAGAGTGATGACTTACAAGCACAATGAAACTCCAGAAAAAGGCTCTAGACCCATGAGTGAAACAGCTTCTGGTTTTGTGCCAGGAAGTGGAGCAGGAGCTTTAGTTTTAGAATCATTAGAAAGTGCTTTAGAAAGAAAAGCACCTATTTATGCAGAGGTTTTAGGTGGTAATATTAATTCTGGAGGACAAAGAAATGGTGGTACTTTAACTGCACCAAATGCAGCAGCTGTGCAAAAATGTATAGAGGATGCTATTGTTGATGCTAAAATTTCAGCGGATGAAATTAATACTATAAATGGGCATTTAACAGCAACTTCTAAAGACAGTTTAGAAATAGAAAACTGGACTAAAGCTCTGCAAAGAAAAGGACAAAATTTCCCTTTTATCAACTCTTTAAAGTCACAAATTGGGCATTGTTTAGCTGCTTCTGGAGCCATAGAATCTGTGGCTTCCGTTTTACAAATTAAACATCAATTTGTGTTTCCAAATATCAATTGTGAAGATGTGCATCCTGAAATATCAGAATTAATATCCACAGAAAAAATACCCACAAAATTTTTTGACAAAGAAATCAATATTGTAGCAAAAGCAAGTTTTGGTTTTGGTGATGTAAATGCTTGTGTTATCTTTAAAAAATATTCTTGATTTTAATCCATGACAAAAGAAGTACTTATTGCAAAATTGAAAGAAATTGTAAAGCCTTACGTGCAAGATGAAGCTGCTTTTAACAATTTATCTGAAAACACAGATTTTATTAAAGATTTAAAAATAAATTCGGCCAATTTGGTAGATGTTGTTTTAGATGTAGAGGATGAATTTGATATTGAAATAGATAATGATTCTATGGAAAAAATGCTATCTGTAAAAGCTGCAATTGAAATTATAGAAGCCAAGCTAGCTGCAAAATGATAGGAAATGATATTGTAGATTTAAAGCTCGCAAAAACACAAAGTAATTGGCAACGTATAGGATTTTTAGAGAAGCAATTTTCTGAATCTGAAATTAAAGAAATTCGAAATTCAAAAAATCCTTTTGAATTGGTTTGGCTTTTTTGGAGCATGAAAGAAGCTGCTTACAAATGTTATGTACAAGAGTTTAAAATTCGGTTTTTTTCACCAAAAAAGTTTGATTGTTCTATAGTATCAAATAAAAAAGGATTTGTGTATTTTGATAATTTAAAATATAATTTAAAATTCAAAATATCAGATAGTTATGTGTATTCTATAGCAACTAAAAATTATGAGAGTACTATAGTTTCTAAGCTATTTTATATAGATGATATTGAAAATCAATCTCAAAAAACAACTCAGCAATTATTACATTATTTTAATAATAGACAGCAGTTCTATAAAACTGAATTTGGAGCTCCTTACTTAAAGTATCAACAAAAAACACTGCAGGTTTCTACATCTCATCATGGAAATTTTGGTGCTTTTGCATTTATTAAAAATACATGGAAATAAAAGCTCAACTTTTAGAAAAGTGTAAAGTATTTGTAGAAAATAGGCTGCAAAATATTCAAGAAACAATTGCATCTAATCAAAATGCATTAACCTCTGAAGTTAAAAGTTCTGCAGGAGATAAACATGAAACTGGTAGAGCAATGTTGCAATTAGAAATTGAAAAAGCAAGCCAGCAACTCATAGGAGTTGCTGAAATGAAAACTGTTTTATCTAGAATAGATGTTTCAAAAACAACTTCTTTAATACATTTAGGCAGTATAGTATACACGAATTTTGGAAACTTTTTTCTAAGTATTTCTGCTGGTAAATTTACAGTTGAAAATGATGTTTTTTTTGCAGTTTCAATATCATCTCCCATAGGAAAGTTACTTTTAGGTAAAAAAGAAAATGATACGTTTAATTTTAATGGAAAAAATTATAACATAATTTTAAGAAGATAATTCGTATTTTTGCATGATTAGTAATTTCCCCCCAAAATGCTAAAAAGATACTTACCAAACAAATACTGCTCTCTAGATGAAGAGCACAACTTTAGTATAATTAAGACTGAAGACTTTCTTAACCTTGTTCAAGAAAATATTATAAGTTCTAACCATAAAATTAATTTTTACGTTTTATTTTTAGTTACAGATAATATTGGCAGACATGCAATTAATGATAAAGATTATTATTATTCTAAAGGTACATTACTTGCAATAAGAAAAAACCAAACGCATAAATTTTATCCAACTAAAACATCTGGTTTTTTACTTTTTTTTAAAGAGGAATTTTTAAACAGGTACTTAAGTGATAAAGAAATTTCTGAAACCATTCAAATATTTAATGAACTATTAGCAACTCCTAAAACACAATTAAAAGAGTCTGATTTTAATAGGGTTTTGCAATTGGTTGAACAAATTGAACAAGAATTTTCAAAAGTTTCAGACGAATATTCTCATAAAGTTATGAGAAGCTTGTTACATGTTTTAATTACTCTAATACATAGAATAAAATCAAAAGGTTTTAATAAAGTTCAATTAACTAAATACTTAAAAGAGTTTATTAAGTTTCAAAACCTATTAGAAGAAAATTATTCAAAAACAAAAAAGGTAGAAGATTATGCTCAGAAAATGGGTTTTTCTACAAAAAAATTAAACACAATAGTAGATTATGTAGTAAATACATCTGTAAAATCTTTTATTGATGATGTTGTAATTATTAAAGCAAAAAAGTACTTATTACACACAAATTTATCTGTTAAAGAAGTGGCTTTTAAATTGGGTTTTAAAGATCCCACAAATTTTTATAAATATTTTAAAAAGCACACAAGATTTACCCCAGAAATGTATAAAAAAAGATACAAAGGATAATTTTTCCCATTTTTACAGTTAATAATCAGATAATTACCATTATTGAATTACTTAAGCTATTAAATTTGTGATAACACTAAAAATGAAAATTATATCCCCCAACTTTTTCATAAGGTGTAGATTTAAGGGGTCATTATGGAAAAGTTTATAATTGGGTCACCTTAAATTTATAATTTTAGGTGACTTTTTCAATTTCTAAAAAAACCTGAGATTTTGTTGCCAAAAAATAATTATGATGTACAAATATTTTTTGATTGTTATAAAGCATTTCAATTAACCAGAAACCACCTTTAAAATAAGCATTTATTACCACAGCTTTTAAAGTTGAATATTCAACAATTTTAATTTGATGAGGATAAAGCAATAAAGTTTGCTCGTTTATTTTAATTTCATTTACATCATCAAATAAAGCAGC
>CAXBAC010000296.1:0-3247 GCA_963973485.1 uncultured Polaribacter sp.
TTTTTGTCTTCAATTCTAGTAATTATCATTGGTTTTACACGCAAACCTCTATTTGCAAACGTGCTATAAGCACTTACCATTTCTAGTAGAGATAAATCTACTGCTCCTAAAGCTATTGATGGGTTTGCTTGAATTTCTGTTTCTATTCCTGATGCTTTAGCCAAACGCACCACATTTTCTGGAGCTACTTTATCTATTAGGTTTGCAGAGATTGTATTAACAGAACCAGCTAAACCATCTTTTAAGGTTAACATTCCTCCATATTCTTCGTTTGAATTTTCTGGAGTCCAAGCTTCTGGAATACCATATTTTCCTTTTGGAATTGTGTAACGAATATTTGGCAATTCATCACAAGGAGACATTCTTAATTGATTGATTGCTGTTGCATATACAAATGGCTTAAAAGTAGAACCCACTTGTCTTTTTTGTTGTGCAACTGCATCATATTTAAAATACCTATTATTAATACCACCAACCCAAGCTTTTATATGACCTGTTTGTGGCTCTACAGATACTAGACCAGAACGTAAAAAATGTTTGTAATATCTAATAGAATCATTTGGAGATAGTACTGTGTCTTTAGCACCTTTCCAAGTAAAAACTTTCATTTCTGTTTTCGCATTAAAAATACTGTCAATTCTTTTTGATGATGCTCCAACAGCTTTTAATCGTTTATATCTGTCTGAATTCTTTTTTGCTCTGCTATAAATACCTCTAATTTGATCTTTTTCTAAATCATAAAAAGGAGCTGTTCTATTTCTAGATTGTTCTTTGATAAAGTAAGATTGCAGATTAGCCATATGCTCTGAAACAGCTTCTTCTGCATATTGTTGCATTCTAGAGTCTATAGTTACATAGATTTTTAAACCATCTCTAAAAATATCATATTGCTCTCCATTTGGCTTTGGATTTTTCTGTACCCAAGTACGCATCACTTTTTGAAGATGTGCTCTAAAATAAGTGGCATAACCTTCATCATGGCTTTCTGGAGTATAATCTAAACTTAAAGGCAATCGTTGTAATTCTTTTTTATAGTCTTCTGAAATGAAGTTGTTTTTAGCCATTTGTAGCAAAACTACATTTCTTCGTTGTCTTACTAATGTTTCTCTTCTAAGAGGATTAAAATATGATGAGTTTTTTAACATACCCACCAACATTGCAGACTCATGAATTTCTAGTTCTTTTGGTTCTTTCCCAAAGTAAATTCTTGCTGCAGAACGTATACCCACTGCTTGATTTAAAAAATCGTATTTGTTTAAATACATTGCAATAATTTCTTGCTTTGTATATTGCTTTTCTAACTTGGTTGCAACTACCCATTCTTTCATTTTTTGCCCAATTCTCACAAAAATATTTCTAGAAGCTTGGCCTGTAAAAAGCATTTTTGCCAATTGTTGCGTAATTGTACTTGCACCTCCACTACCTGGTTTTAAAACTGCTCTTGCTGTACTTCTAAAATCGATTCCTGAATGTTCAAAAAAACGTTCGTCTTCTGTAGCAACTAATGCATTTACTAAATTTTCTGGTAATTCTCTAAAATGTATTGGTGTTCTGTTTTCTGTGGCGTATTTTCCAATGGTTACTCCATCTGATGAAATGACTTCTGTAGCTAAATTGGTTTGCGGATTTTCTAATTCCTCAAAAGTGGGTAAAGCACCTAAACCACCTATAGAAGCTGTAAAAAATAGTGCAATTAACAATAATAAACCTCCTAAGATTACACCCCAGAACCAAATGATATATTTCTTAAAACTTTTTGTTTTCTCTGCCATTTTTAATTTATTTTTTCAATACTAAAACCAACATCTTGAATTCCATCTAATTTAGCAATAGGTTTAACTTCATCACTTTTTCGCATTGCATGACGAATTTTGATTGTATAGTTTCCTGTTCTTGGAAATACTTTATTTTCTTTATAGAACAACTTATTTTCTGTAATATTTGCAAAACCATTGCCTAAAAATCGCCCTTTTTCATTGGTCATTTTATATTGTAAAGTATCTACGACAGTACTTCCACTAGGAAAATTCAATTCTGTTATTACATACAAATTACTAAAACCATAATTGTTATTATTTCTAATATTGATAAACAAATTTTTTGGAGAAATAGTATCTGTAACTAAAAACTCAAATGAAATATTTTTTTGAGATTCCCAATAGCCTTCCTCTAGTGTTTTATACTTTGTGAATTCTATATTATCTGCACAAGAAATGAAAAAAAACACAATTCCAATTAAAATAAAAAAAATACGTTTATGGTGTATTGCTTCCATTTTTATTCTTGTTTTTTTTATTTCTGTTATTCCTTTTAGGTTTATTTGGTTTCTCACCTGATGCCTTTGGTTGAGTTTTATTTACATTTTGCTTAGGCTTAGGCTTTCTTTTTTGTGGTGGTCTTGCTTTCTTTTCTGCAGTTTGATTTGCAGCAACTCCAACAGGTTTTTTCTTTCTTTTATTTCTATTGTTTCTGCGTCTTTTGCTTGTTTTTGGAGCATCAAAACGTGTTAAACTATCTTGCCCAGCTGCGTCTTCAAAACTAACTTTTTCAATTATTTCTACGTCAGATTCATATTCTTCTAAAGAAAGCGATTTTTCATTATTTTTATTTAAATCAATGATTTCTTGAACTTGTTCTAAAGTTAAACGAAACCATTTAAAACGTTCTTCTTTGTAAGTATACCAAAGGTGTTTTTTAAAAATATCCATCTTTACAAAAACGGCTTCGCCTTTTTCAGTTTTTAAAACCACATCTTGTTTTGGGAATGCTTTTAACGCATCTAAATATGTATCTAACTCAAAGTTTAAACAACATTTTAACTTTCCACATTGCCCAGCTAATTTTAAAGGATTTAAAGACAACTGCTGATAACGTGCAGCAGATGTAGTTACTTTTCTAAAATCTGTTAACCAAGTAGAGCAACACAATTCTCTTCCACAAGAACCAACTCCACCCAATCTTGCAGCTTCTTGTCTTGCACCAACTTGCTTCATTTCTACACGAATTGAAAATGCGCTAGCCAAATCTCGAATTAATTGTCTAAAATCTACTCTTGCATCTGCTGTATAATAAAAAGTGGCTTTGTTTCCATCTCCCTGATATTCAACATCAGAAAGTTTCATTTGTAGCCCTAACTTTCCAAGAATTTCTCTACCTCTTCTTTGTGTTTCTTCTTCTCTAGCTCTAGCTGCTTGCCAAACATCAATATCTTTTTGTGTGGCAATTCTGTAAATTTTCTTTACATCTT
>CAXBAC010000297.1:0-3239 GCA_963973485.1 uncultured Polaribacter sp.
AATTTTAGCAGCTGCTAAAGAAGAAGGTGCTGCAGTAAAAAAACGTACAGATACTCACAAGATGGAAGAAGCAAATAAAGCATTCTCTCACTTTAGATTTTAAGAAATGGCAAGAGATTTAAAATACACAAGAAATATTGGTATTGCAGCACATATTGATGCTGGTAAAACCACAACAACAGAACGTGTTTTGTATTATACAGGAGTTTCTCACAAAATTGGAGAAGTTCATGATGGTGCAGCAACAATGGACTGGATGGAACAAGAGCAAGAAAGAGGTATTACAATTACTTCTGCTGCAACTACTTGTACATGGCAGTTTCCATTAGAAAACGCGCAACCAACTCCAGAAACTAAAGGATATCACTTTAATATTATTGATACTCCTGGTCACGTAGATTTTACTGTAGAAGTAAATAGATCATTAAGAGTTTTAGATGGTTTAGTGTTTTTGTTTTCAGCAGTTGATGGTGTTGAGCCACAATCTGAAACAAACTGGAGGTTAGCAGACAACTATAAAGTGCCTAGAATCGGTTTTGTAAACAAAATGGATCGTCAAGGTTCTGACTTTTTAGGAGTTTGTCAGCAAGTAAAAGACATGTTAAAGTCAAACGCTGTGCCAATCGTTTTAAATATTGGTGAAGAGGATGAGTTTAAAGGTATTATAGATTTAGTAAAGAATCGTGCTATTGTTTGGCATGATGAAACTCAAGGAGCAACTTTTGATGTAATCGAAATTCCTGAAGAGTTAAAAGCTGAAGCTAGAAAATATAGAGCTTTACTTATTGAAGAAGTAGCAAGTTACGATGAGAACTTATTAGAAAAATTCATGGAAGATGAAGATTCTATTACAGAAGAAGAAGTGCATGCTGCGCTTAGAGCTGCTGTAATGGATATGGCTATCATCCCAATGATTTGTGGTTCTGCATTTAAAAATAAAGGTGTTCAGTTTCTTTTAGATGCTGTATGTCGTTATTTACCTTCTCCAACAGATAAAGAAGGTATTGTAGGAGTTAATCCAGATACAGAAGAAAAAGAATTACGTAAACCAGATGTGAAGGAGCCATTTGCTGCTTTAGCATTTAAGATTGCAACAGATCCTTTCGTAGGTCGTTTAGCATTTTTTAGAGCATACTCTGGGCGTTTAGATGCAGGTTCTTACGTGTTAAATAATCGTTCAAACAAAAAAGAACGTATTTCTCGTATTTATCAAATGCATGCTAATAAACAAAATGCAATCGATTTTATTGAAGCAGGAGATATTGGTGCTGCAGTAGGTTTTAAATCTATTAAAACTGGAGATACTTTATCAGATGAAAAGCACCCGATTATTTTAGAATCTATGGATTTTCCAGATCCAGTAATTGGTATCGCTGTAGAACCAAAAACTAAAGCTGATGTTGATAAATTAGGTATAGGTTTAGGTAAGTTAGCAGAAGAAGATCCAACATTTACAGTTAGAACTGATGAGTCTTCAGGTCAAACAATTATTTCAGGAATGGGTGAGTTACACTTAGATGTAATTGTAGATCGTTTAAAGCGTGAGTTTAAGGTTGAAGTAAACCAAGGACAACCTCAAGTAGAGTATAAAGAAGCTATTACAGCTGCTGCAGATCACAGAGAAGTTTATAAAAAGCAATCTGGTGGACGTGGTAAATTTGCTGATATTGTATTTACAATGGAGCCTGCTGATGAAGGTGTTCAAGGATTACAATTCGAATCTATCATTAAAGGTGGTAACGTTCCTAAAGAATTTGTTCCTTCTGTAGAAAAAGGATTCAAAGAAGCAATGAAGAACGGGCCTTTAGCTGGATATGAAATGGATTCTATGAAAGTTACATTAAAAGATGGATCTTTCCACGCTGTCGATTCAGATCAATTATCTTTCGAATTAGCTGCAAAATTAGGTTTTAAAGCTGCTGCAAAAGCTGCAAAAGCTAAAATAATGGAGCCGTTAATGAAGTTAGAGGTTTTAACTCCAGAAGAAAATATGGGAGATATTGTTGGTGACTTAAACAGAAGAAGAGGTCAAGTTAACGATATGTCAGATAGAGCAGGTGCTAAAGTTGTAAAAGCAGTAGTGCCATTATCAGAAATGTTTGGTTATGTTACAGCATTAAGAACAATGTCTTCTGGTAGAGCAACATCTACTATGGAATTTTCTCACTACGCAGAAACTCCATCAAATATTTCAGAAGAAGTAATTGCAGCTGCAAAAGGATAATCTACTAAATAACAAAAGATGAGTCAAAAAATTAGAATCAAATTAAAGTCTTACGATTACAACTTAGTAGATAAATCTGCTGAGAAAATTGTAAAGACGGTAAAAAGTACTGGTGCAATTGTAAACGGGCCAATACCATTACCAACACATAAAAAAATATTTACAGTGTTGCGTTCGCCACACGTAAATAAAAAATCAAGAGAGCAATTTCAATTAGCTGCTTACAAAAGATTATTAGACATTTATAGTTCTTCTTCGAAAACTATTGATGCTTTAATGAAACTTGAGTTACCAAGTGGTGTTGAAGTTGAAATAAAGGTATAAGTATTGCAAAAAGAACTTTTGGTCTAATAATTTTTTTAGACCAAAAGTTTTTAATACTTTTGCAGTCCCAAATAGATATGGGATATCTTTTTTGAATTTTAATTCAAGAGAAATAACATGTCCTGAGCGTTTCGCAATGGAAAAACGGAAAAACAAAATCAGCGTTGAATTTGTTTCACGCTTTTTTTTTGAGTGAGATTTTAAAGGATAAAAATTAGAAACTTTAGTTTCAAACAATTAGTATGAATAGACGCGCTGGAAAAAATGTTCTATCGTCTTAAATTTTAAATTAATGTCTGGGTTAATAGGAAGAAAAATTGGAATGACCAGCTTATTCGATGAAAATGGAAAGAATATTCCATGTACAGTAATCGAAGCAGGTCCTTGCGTTGTTACCCAAGTCAGAACCGAAGAGGTTGACGGATACAATGCGTTGCAACTTGGTTTCGATGACAAAAAAGCAAAGAGTTCTAACAAAGCGTTAGATGGTCACTTTAAGAAAGCTGGCACCACTGCTAAGAAAAAAGTCGTTGAATTCCAAGGGTTTGAAGAAGAGTACAAGTTAGGAGATTCAATAACAGTAGAACATTTTACTGAAGGAGAATTTGTTGATGTTTCTGGTGTTTCAAAAGGTAAAGGTTTTCAAGGTGTTGTGAAACGTCACGGTTTTGGTGGTGTTGGTCAAGCAACT
>CAXBAC010000298.1:0-3216 GCA_963973485.1 uncultured Polaribacter sp.
CACAGCAAAAACCAGCATTTAAATCTGGAGAATGGTTGCGTTATAAAATGAGTTATAGTGGTTTTTTAAGAGCAGGTTCAGCTATTTTAGAAGTAAATGAAACCGAATTAAAGGGTAAAAAAGTTTTCTATACTAAAGGTACAGGTTGGACTTCTGGAATGATAAAATGGTTTTTTGAAGTAGACGATTTATACGAATCTTATTTTGATATAGATAAGGTGAAGCCTTATTTGTTTAGAAGAAAAATTAATGAAGGAGGTTATAAAAAGCACAGAATAACGTCATTTAATTACGATACTAAAAAAGCTTACGTTCAAGATTTTACAGAACAAAAAGATACTTCAGTGGCCTTTACGAACGTGCAAGATATGCTCTCTTCGTTTTATTTTTTAAGAAATCAAGATGTTTCTAATTTAAATGAAGGAGATGAGATAAAATTAGACATGTTTTTGGATTCTCAAGTGTATCCATTCAAACTTCGTTTTTTAGGTAAAGAAACGATAAATACAAAATTTGGTAAAGTAAAAACACTCATTTTTAGACCTTATGTACAATCAGGCAGAGTTTTTAAAGCACAAGAAAGTGTAACCATTTGGATTACAGATGATGCAAATAAAATACCTATTAAAATGAAAGCCTCTTTAGCAGTTGGCTCATTAAGAGCAGAATTAGAGGCTTATAAAGGTCTTGCAAACGCTTTTAATTAGTCGTAAATTCTAACAAATCTTTTTAAGAACTTCTTTTAATAGAATTAAAATAAATCAATTTTATTTGTATTTTTGAGGTTGATTTTAAACGTTATTTTCTTGAAAAAAATCATCATCTTTTTTATGTTTCTTATTGCCTTTTCATCTTGTAAAAAGGAAGAGAAAAAAACTATAGTTCAAAAAATAGAAATACCAGAACCTGTATTTAAATTTGGTTACAATGTAGATGATTATAGGGTTATAGAAGATACTATTAAAAGTGGAGAAAGCTTTGGTATTATTTTAGATAGACATCATGTTTTTTATCCGAAAATTAACCAAATTGCAGCCTCTGTAAAAGAAGTTTTTGATGTAAGACGTGTTAGAGCAGGCAAACCTTATACCATATTAGCAAGCAAAGATTCTACAGAAAAAGCTCAAGTATTTATTTACAAACACGACAAAATTAATGCAACTATTGTAGATTTTAAAGACTCTGTAATTGTAGCAAAACAATATAAAAAACCAATAAAAATAGTTCAAAAAGAAGTTTCTGGAATAGTATATTCTAGCTTTTCTCAAACTATGGATAGTATAGGTATAAAACCAAACCTAACCTATACAATTGCTGATATTTATGCTTGGACTTTAGATTTTTACAGATTACAGAAAGGAGATTCTTTTAAAATCATGTACGAAGAAAAGTTTATAGATGATTCTACTTTTGCAGGTTATGGAAAAGTAAAATCAGCAGTATTTAAACATAAAGGTAACGATTTGTATGCATTTAGATTTGTAGCAGATTCTACATTAGGCATACCAGAATATTTTGATGAAAAAGGAAACATGTTACGCAGCTTTTTCTTAAAAGCGCCTATTAAATTTCAATATAGAATATCGTCAAGATACAATTTAAGAAGAAGAATAGCTTACTATGGCAATAGAATAAAGCCTCATAAAGGAACTGATTTTGCTGCAAAAATTGGTACTCCAATAATTGCTACAGCTAGTGGTACAGTTACAGAATCTACAAGAAGAGGTGGTAATGGTAAATTTGTAAAAATAAAACATAACAATACGTATTCTACCCAGTATTTACACATGAAAAGTCAGGCAGTAAAAAGAGGCGATTATGTAAAGCAAGGAGATGTTATTGGTTATGTTGGTATGACAGGAAACACTGGTGGTCCACACGTTTGTTATCGTTTTTGGAAAAACGGTAAGCAAGTAGATCCATTAAATCCAAAAGTAAAATTACCAGAAGCAAAACCAATGAAAAAGGAAGTAAAACCTACTTTTTTTAAATACATTACACCATTAAAATATCAGTTAGATAATCAAAGAATTCCTGTTGAAGAACCTGCAAAGGTTACAGAAATTATAGCACAAAATTAACAAATGGCTTTACCAAACAACAACCCAACAAAAACTGCTTCTTGGCAAAAACTTTCAGCTCATTTCAATGCTATAAAAGATATTAAGATTCAAGATTTATATAAGGATGAAAACAGACAAACAGATTTTTCTATCGAGTTAAACGATCTTTTAGTTGATTTTTCTAAAAATAGGATTACCAAAGAAACACTATCACTTTTAGTAGAATTAGCAGAAGAAGTAGGTTTAAAAGAAGCCATAGAAAGTCAGTTTACTGGAGAGTGCATAAATGTTACAGAGAACAGAGCTGTATTACATACTGCATTAAGAAGTGGCTCAGAAGATCCTGTTTTGGTTGATGGTAAAAATATTAAACCACAAATACAGACTGCGTTAAGAAAAATAAGGAGCTTTAGCAATAAAGTAATTTCTGGTAAATGGAAAGGATATACTGGAAAATCTATTACAGATATTGTAAATATAGGTATTGGAGGTTCAGATTTGGGGCCAGATATGATTGTAGAATCACTACAATATTATAAAAATCAGTTAAATACACATTTTGTATCTAATGTTGATGGAGATCATGTTTCTGAAATCATTAAAAAATTAAATCCAGAAACAACTTTATTTGTAATTGTATCAAAAACATTTACCACACAAGAAACTATTACAAATGCAGAAACACTTAAAAATTGGTTTTTAAAATCGGCCACTATTTTTGATATTCCAAAACATTTTGTGGCAGTTTCAACGAACTTAGAAGCTGTAGATAATTTCGGAATAGATAAAAAGAACGTTTTCCCTATGTGGAATTGGGTTGGAGGACGTTTTTCTTTATGGTCTGCAGTAGGTTTATCAATTAGTTTATCAGTAGGTTTTAATAATTATAAGTCATTATTAGAAGGTGCAGAAGAAATGGATATCCATTCTAGAAACACAGCTTTTGATAAAAATATTCCAGTTGTTTTAGCCTTAATTAGTATTTGGTACAACAATTTTTACTTGGCAGAAACAGAAGCAGTTTTACCATATTCACAGTATTTAAAAAAATTACCAGATTATTTACAACAAGCTATTATGGAAAGTAATGGAAAAGGTGTAGATAGAAATGGAGACGTAATAGATTACCAAACAGGCACTATAGTTTGGGGAA
>CAXBAC010000299.1:0-3170 GCA_963973485.1 uncultured Polaribacter sp.
ATAATTTATTATGGAAAAATTTGATGTTGTTATTGTTGGTGCAGGAACAGCAGGGCTAATACTAGCTAGAGAGCTTGGAAAGCAACAGCATAAAACATTGGTTTTAGATAGAAAAAAGAATCTTTTAGAATTCTCTTTTAACACGCTGGGTAGTTTTTTAGATTTAGATAAATTCGAGTTGTCTAGAAATGTGGTAGCTCAAAATATTAATAAAGTTGTAATTCACTCTAAACATGTTCAAAGAAAAATTAAATCTGATTTATATATTTTAGATAAAAAAAATGTTCATGAAGAGCTAATAGCTGCTATTGATAAGCAATTTGTTACATTAAAAACTGAAGTTAATATTAAGAACATTAATAAAGGTAATAATCAATTTATTTCTGTTGTTGATCAAAATAAGCAAGAATATTTTGGTACAGTTTTTATAGATGCTTCAGGTACAAATGGTGTGCTAAGTAAGAAAGTAGGGCTCATGTCTAAAAAACCACAACTAGCAACTGGCGTTGAATATAATGTGCAGTATTTTGGAAACCCAAATGAAGGACACCTTTTAGGAGGTAAAGATTATCAAGGAGGGTATGGATGGATTTTTCCTATGAAAAATCAAAGAGCAATTATAGGTTTTGGTACTTTTGATGAAAAAATAGTAAAAGATTTAAAAAACAGATTACATACTATATTAGAGTTGCCAAAAATTAAAAAAATGGTAACGAAAGACAACAATAAAATAGAAGGTGGGAGTATACCTATTACACCAGTTATAGAAAAATTTGTTCAGCAAAATCTAGTATGTGTTGGAGATAGTGTTTCTCAAGTAAATCCAATTATTGGAGAAGGGTATAAGTTTATTTTTGAAGCTGCTATTATGGCAAGTAAGGCCATTCATAAAACTTTAGAGGAGAAAGATTTACAATATTTGGTTGAATATGAGACTGAATGGAAAAACAGATTTTCATTAAATTATAAACGATCTAAACGTTTACAAGAACGATTTTTTAAATATTCTAAAAATAATATTTTAATGGATTATGTATTATTGCTTTCAAAATTTGTTTCTGATGAAAGAGCAATAAAATCATTATCTGGAGAATATGGTTTGGAAAAAGAATAAGTTATTATTTTTTTTGTTCTGGTTGACTTTGCCAAATAACATTTACAATTTTCCATTGGTCATTAATTTTTGCTAAATGGAATAAATCTATACCCCATTCTGCAGTTAATTTTGCAGATGCTGTTTTAGAATTTACATCAAAAATTTCAATTTCTTTTGGTGAATTTTCATCTACTTGATCATAATCTGAATTCCATCTTGCAGCCAATCTTACCAATTGTGCATGTGTCATTTCTAGATTATCTACATATTCCTTTTTCTCAGCATTGTAGTAAAAACCAATTTTTCTAAGTGAAGTAGCTACACTTTTTTCTATACGAGTAGAATCAACTAAATATAAGCCATTTACATAATCTAGAATTGCAGCTTCTACATTTTTATAGTCTTCTTGGTTGTGTGGTTTTTTAGTATTTTCTTCTGTTTCTGAAGCTGAAGTAACACAAGAAATTAAAGCTATGCAGGTAGCAATTACAAAAATATAAAGTATAGACTTTTTCATAATAGGTTGATTTTTTAATTAAAGTTCTATGCTAAAGATATAGAATTTTTAAAAAATCAATTTTATTAAAATACAATTAAGAGAAATATTGTTTAGAAGCTTCCCAAAAAACATCCATTTCAAACAAAGACATGTCAGCTAGAGATTTACCCTCTTTTTTTGCAGCTTCTTCTAAATATTGAAACCTATTGATAAATTTTTTATTGGTTTTTTCGAGTGCATTTTCAGGATTTACGTTTATAAATCTTGCATAATTAATCATAGAAAATAAAACATCACCAAATTCTTTTTCTATGTTCTCAGTATTTCCTTTTTTTACCTCTTCATTAAGTTCTGTAAGCTCTTCTTGTACCTTTTCCCAAACTTGTTCTGGCTTTTCCCAGTCAAACCCTACTCCAGCAACTTTATCTTGAATTCTATTGGCTTTTACAACAGCAGGTAGGCTTTTTGGGACACCTTCTAAAACTGATTTTTTACCTTCTTTAAGTTTTAACTGTTCCCAATTACGCTTTACATCTTCTTCATTATCAACCTTTACATCTCCATAAATATGAGGATGTCTTTCAATTAATTTATCAGAAATACTATTGGCAACATCTGCTATATCAAAAGCATTTTTTTCGCTACCTATTTTTGCGTAAAAAACAATGTGTAATAGTACATCACCTAGTTCTTTTTTAATTTCAGGTAAATCATTATCTAAAATAGCATCTGCTAACTCATAAGTTTCTTCAATGGTTAAATGTCGTAAACTTTCAAGCGTCTGTTTTTTATCCCAAGGACATTTCTCACGCAAATCATCCATAATATCTAATAGACGATTAAATGCAGCAAGTTGTACTTTTCTGGGATTCATTATAAAATTTTAGAGAAACATGTATACTATTAATTGTGATGAAATTTATTCAGCTTCTTCAGCAGTGTTTTCTTCAGATATAGTAGAAAAATCCATACCAGCATCAACCAGAATATTATACCATTGAATTACTTTTTTTATGTTTGATGTATATACTCTTTCATCATCATAATTTGGTAAAACTTCTGAGAAAAAAGCTGTTAATTTTGCGCCACTTTCTTTGTGAGAAATAGCTTTTTCACCATTGTTTTTTTCAGACATAGCTTTAAAAACCTTTAAAAGAGGTAAGTCTTCTTCATAAGTGTAAATAGCAATATTTTCTAGTAAACTAACATTTTGAGTTGCGTTAATAGCTACTCTTTTATTATCGTTTAAACCTTGAACAATTATTGCATTTTTTGATTGAGATATTACTTGATATAAACCAGGTTTACCTGTAACTGAAATAATTTTACTAAACTCCATTTGTATTTTTTTTAGTTAAAGGCTAGATTTTTAGCCCAAACGTTTTATTTTTTATTTTTTAAGTTAGGAAAACGCATTCTGTAGTCTGCTCTTACTTTTCCTTTAGAAATATTTTCTAATTTTCTTTTGATTAACCTTTTCTTAAGTGTTGATACTTTGTCTGTAAACAAAATACCTTCTATATGATCATACTCATGCTGAAAAACTCTGGCTGCAAGACCATCTAAAACTTCAGT
>CAXBAC010000300.1:0-3126 GCA_963973485.1 uncultured Polaribacter sp.
ATTACAATTCCTAAAATAGCTAAAGCAACTCCTATTTTATTTTTAAGACTAAACTGTTCCTTAAAAATTAAAATACCAACTAAAGTTGATACAATTACAATACCCACATTATTTATGGTAAACAAGGTAGAACTTTCAAAACCTTCTGTTTGCAATGCTTTGATTAAAAAAACAATAGAAAAATAATTTGGAACTCCTAATAAAAATCCTGCAATAACATTTTTAAATCCAAAAGCAGTTCTTTTTTTAAAGCTTTTAATTAGTAAGATAATACCTGCAAAAATTGCAGCTATTGCAAAAAGACTTCCTGAAAATAAAGAAACATCTTGTTTGGGTACATAATTTGTTTCAACAAATTTTAAAGTAGTATCTATTGTACCTGAACCTAAAAATAATAAAATAGGAAAAAGTAAACCCGCATTTTCTTTTGCTTTTTTATCCTCTTTTACAGATGCCAAATAAACAGCAATTAACGCTGTTAAAATTCCTACAATTTTTAAAAAAGTCACTGACTCTGAGTATAAAAATATTCCAAAGAAAACTGGAATTACTACAGACATTTTTCCTGCAATTGAAGCTACTGACACTCCGTTTTTCTGAGCTGTCATTGCCATTACAAAAAAGATTGACACAAAAAGTGCACCCAAAAACAAAGCTCCAAAAAACCAAGGTTGAGTAGGAATTTCTAAAACCGAAAAATCTCTTTCTGCAAAAGCAAAACCTAATGAAAAAGCTACTATATAATTGATAAAAATAGCCTTTAAAACGTCAACTTTATAAATGCCAAAATATTTGAAAATAACAAAAAGACCAGTTGAAATAAGTATACTTAATAATAGGTAAATCACTAAAATAAATTTTTAGAAAAAAGCTGAGTTACCTCTTCTTTTTCTGGGGTTAAATTCCAAACATGTATGCCAAGTTGTTTTGCTGCAATTGTGTTTTCTTTTAAATCATCTACAAACAAAGTTTCTGCTGCTTTTATTTTATTTTCATTTAAGACAAACTCGTAAATTTCTGTATCTGGTTTTCTAAAATGAATTTCATGAGAAAGATAAAATTGCTCAAACGATTCTTTAAATTCTTTATAAAATTGATTTCCTACAGAGTTTTGCACCCATTTAATATGCAAATCATTAGTATTGCTTAGTAAAAATAAACGGTATTTTTTACTCGCAGATAATTCTTTAAGAAAGTCTAAACGATTTTGAGGAAAATCCAATAAAACAGCATTCCAGGCATCAACTAAATCTGTCTTTTTTATATCAAATTTATCGTAAAAAAAATTGATAAATGCTTCTGTAGTCATTAACCCTTTTTCATATTGATGGTAAATATTTATCATTTCTGGAGTAATTTCTGTAACTCCTAATGCTTCCATAGCTTGATAAGTACCTTGTTTATTTAGGTTGATAAATATATCACCAAAATCAAAAATGATGTTTTTAATCATTTAAATATGTTTTTAAAATATCGTTTTGTATATTTTCTTCTGATAAAATTTTTTCTGATAAATTAGGTGCTTTAATTCCGTTTTCAAAGTTAATTTTTCCAACAAAAACCATAGCTTCATCCCATATATTTGCATCAATAAATGTTTGTAAAGTTTGAGTTCCTCCTTCTACAATTAAAGATTGAATTTTATTTTTTTGAAGAACTTCACAAATTTGATTTGCAATATTATCATTAAAAGAAATTCCTTCAAAAGAAATGTTTTCATTACTATTTTTTTGATTTACTTTTTTACAATTTTCATGACTGGTTATAAAAATAGTTCGTAAAGTATTATCGTAAACATTACTAATTTTTGGAGTTCGTAAATTTTTATCTAACACAATTCTTATTGGGCTATTCCCAAACCAAGATCTTACATTTAATGATGGGTTATCTGCTATAACTGTATTTGTACCCACTAAAATAGCATGCTCTTTAGCTCTTAACTTATGAACTCTTTGTTGCGAATATTGATTTGAAATAAAAACTGGAGCTACAGTATTTCTCTTTAAAGGAGCTATAAAACCATTTGCAGTTTCTGCCCATTTTAGAATAATGTAAGGTCTATTTTTATCTTGAAATGTAAAAAAACGTTTGTGATGCTTTCTGCATTCATCCTCTAAAACACCAACAACTACATGAATTCCAGCTTTTTTTAGTCTTTCAATCCCTTTACCTGCTACCAAACTATTAGAATCTACACAACCAATAACCACTTCTTTAAATTGATATTTTACAATTAAATCTGCACATGGAGAAGTTTTACCAAAATGTGCACAAGGTTCTAGTGTTACATAAATTGTGGCGTCTTTTAAAACAGATTTATCTGCAACAGCTTTAATTGCATTTACTTCTGCATGGTTATCTCCATAATTAGAAGTAAAACCTTCTGCAATAACTTTATTATTATAAACGATAACTGCACCAACACTAGGATTTGGTCTTGTAGTACCAATTCCATTTTTAGCAATTTGTATACAACGTTTTATGTAGATTTCGTGATTGATAATACTATCAAATTTAAATATTAATCAAAAAATAGATTGTTTTAAAAAATCAATATATGTTTCACTAATTTTTTAAAATTTAGCTAACTTGCTCCTGCAAAAATACAGTATTAAATGACAAGTGAAGATTTTATCATTAGAGAAATTAAACCTACAGACAATAGCCAGATTGCAAAAGTTGTTCGAAGTGTAATTTTAGAAATGGGTGCTCCAAAAGTAGGCACAGCTTACGAAGATAAAGCTACAGATAATATGTTTGAAACTTATCAGAAAAAAAATAGCACCTACTTTGTTCTTGAAAAAGACAATACAGTTATAGGAGGTGCAGGAGTTGCTCAGTTAGATGGTTTTAATGGTAATATTTGTGAATTACAAAAAATGTATTTTCTACCAATTGCTAGAGGAAAAGGCTTAGGAAGTAAGCTTATTAATATCTGTTTAGAAAAAGCCAAAGAATTTGGTTTCGAAAAATGTTATTTAGAAACCCTACCTTACATGACTGATGCTGTAAAGCTTTATAAGAGAAATGGTTTTACAAACTTAGATAAACCCATGGGAAACACCTCGCATTACAATTGTAATGTTTGGATGTTAAAGGAAATTTAAAAGTAAATGGTGTGGATGT
>CAXBAC010000301.1:0-3112 GCA_963973485.1 uncultured Polaribacter sp.
GTTCGTTAAACGTTGCTTTTAATTGGGTTTTTTATTTAACCGTAATTGGCCAACTGTTCATTATATTGATGGTTTATAGAGTTTTGACGGATAATTATACAACCGATAAAACTTTTGAAGACTTTTATGAAGATAACCCAATCCAAAAAAGAAATGAAAGTCTTGAAAAATCTAAAAAAGTAAATTTCAGATAAATTTTTAATAGTTCAACTTTTTTGAATAAAATGTTATTTTTCTAATTGAACAGTAGTTTTTATCTCGTATTTTCAATGAATATTATGAGATTCATAAAAATACTACAATTCTTTACTTATTATTTGCGTATTTAAATTTAATCTTTAGATTTGCTCTATAAACAAAACAAAAAATGCTAAAGTCAACTTGGTTAGGGTTTTATTTTTACTTTTATTTTTATAATAAGAGAAGAGACTTTGTATCATGTTGATAAACATAGCTGATAAATTATAAAGTCTCGAATTCATTTCGAGACTTTTTTTTGATAAATGAATAAGGTAATTGCAATACAAGGAGCAGAAGGATCTAACCACCATAAAGTGGCATGTGATTTTTATGGAGATAATATCAAAATAAATGAATGTATGTCTTTTGATGATTTGGTAGAAAATCTAATAAATGGTTCTTCAGATTTTGGAGTAATGGCAATAGAAAATACTATTGCAGGTTCTATTATTCCTAATTATGCTTTGTTAGATCAATATAATTTACAAATTATTGGCGAAGAGTATTTGAATATTCACCATCATTTAATGGCGTTAAATAACCAAAAAATAGAGGATATTAAAGAGGTTTGGTCTCATCCAATGGCACTTTTACAATGTAAGGAGTTTTTTAAAAATCATCCACATATAAAATTAGTAGAAGATATTGATACAGCAGAAGTTGCTAAAAGAATCGCAAAAAATAATTTATTAGGTATTGCAGCAATAGCACCTAAAATTGCAGCATCAATATTTAATTTAGAAATTATTGAAGATGATATTCAAACTATAAAAGATAATGCCACACGTTTTGTAATTATTCAAACAAAAGGAGGACTATTAGACAAAAAAGTTGATAAAGCGTCTTTAAAGTTTGAGCTAAATCATAAAAGAGGCAGTTTAGCAGCAATTTTAAATGTGCTAAGCGATTGTAAAATGAACTTAACCAAAATACAGTCTTTGCCAGTTATAGAAACACCTTGGAAATATTCTTTTTTTGTAGATGTTACTTTTGATGATTTTAAAGATTACGAAAAAGCTAAAGCAATTGTAGAAATAATGGCAGAAGAGTTTAAAGTTTTAGGAATTTACAAAAATGGAAGAAAATGATACAACCCGCTAAAAGGTTAGATACTGTTCAAGAATACTACTTTTCTAAAAAACTGAAAGAAGTTAGAGCTTTGGCAGCAGCAGGTAAACCAATTATTAACATGGGAATTGGTTCACCAGACTTACAGCCTCCAATTCAAGTTTTAGAAGCCATTTTAAACAGTTTAGAAGATGCAAATGCACATAAATATCAATCTTATCAAGGTTTGCCAGAGTTAAGGCAAGCAATTACTACTTTTTATAAACATAAGTTTTCAGTAGATTCAAATCCAGAGAGTGAAGTTTTACCATTAATGGGGAGCAAAGAAGGCATTATGCATATTTCTATGGCTTTTTTAAATGAAGGAGATAAAGTTTTAATTCCAAATCCTGGTTACCCAATATATACTTCAGTTACAAAAGTAGTTGGTGCAAAACCTCTTTTTTATAACTTGAGTGATGATACAAATTGGCAACCAAATTTTGAAGTTTTAGAAAGAGAAGATCTAACTAATGTAAAATTGATGTGGGTAAATTATCCCCATATGCCAACTGGTACAAATGCAACATTAAAGATGTTTAAAAAGTTAATTGAATTTGGAAAAAAACATAACATTTTAATCGTTAACGATAATCCTTATAGCTTTATTCTTAACAATAATCCTATTAGTATTTTACAAGTTGATGGAGCAAAAGACATTGCTTTAGAATTAAATTCATTGAGTAAAACCTTTAACATGGCAGGTTGGAGAGTTGGCATGTTATTAGGCAATTCAGCTTTAATAAACGAAGTTTTAAAAGTAAAATCTAATATGGATTCTGGTATGTTTTACGGAATTCAAAAAGGAGCTATAGAAGCACTTCATTTATCTGATAGTTGGTTTGAGGAGCAAAACAAAATTTATGAAGAACGTAGAAATCTAATTTGGCAATTAGCAGATAAATTAGATGCTACTTATAATAAAAATGCAACAGGTTTATTTGTTTGGGCAAAAATACCAGAAGGAAAAAAATCAGAAGAAGTTACAGATACAATTTTATATGACCACGATATTTTTATTACTCCAGGAACCGTTTTTGGTTCTCAAGGAGAAGGATATATTCGTTTCTCATTATGTGTTTCGTCAGAAATTATTAAAGAAGCAATAGCAAGATTTTAAGTTATGAAACATATATACATCATTGGTATTGGTTTAATTGGGGGTAGTTTTGCTATCGATATAAAAAAACAACATCCTAATGCAATCATTTACGGTATAGATATAAATGACGATTTTTTAGAGGAAGCTCTACAATTAGACATTATTGATAAGAAAGCTGCATTAGATGATTTATACAATGCTGATATTGTAATTGTGGCAATTCCTGTTGATGCAACTGTAAAATTATTACCTACAATTTTAGATAATATAACTCAAGAAACTTTGGTAATAGATGCAGGTTCTACAAAAGCAGCCATTTGCAAAACAGTTGAACATCATACAAAAAGGAGGAATTTTTTAGCTTGTCATCCTATTGCAGGTACAGAAAATTCTGGGCCAAAAGCAGCTATTGCTAACTTGTATAAAGGGAAAACAAATATTATTTGCGAAGTAGAAAAAACAACATTTAAGCTTCAGGAAAAAGCATTAGATCTTTTTAGAACAATTGGAATGCGTATTCGTTATATGGATCCTGTTTCTCATGATAAACATATTGCGTATGTTTCACATTTATCGCACATTAGCGCTTTTATGTTAGGGAAAACAGTTATCAATAAAGAAAAAAATGAACGTGACATTTTTGATATGGCAGGTTCAGGATTT
>CAXBAC010000302.1:0-3094 GCA_963973485.1 uncultured Polaribacter sp.
ATCTAATTCTGGCATCATAATATCACAAACCACAATATCTGGTTGTTTTTCTAGAGCAACTTCTACACCTATATTTCCATTGGGTGCTGTAAAAACAGTATAATTTGAAAGTGATAATAATTCTGCAGTATTTTCTCTTAGAATTACATCATCTTCTATTAAAAGTATTTTTTTCATTTTGTTGTTTTGTTTGGTATTTTCATAGTAAAAGTAGTACCAACATTTTCTGTACTTGTAAAAAATATAGAACCTTTTAAATTTTCTAAATGACTTTTTACAATATTTAGTCCAATTCCAGTTCCTTGAGAAAGGAGTGCGTTTTCTGCTCTAAAATAACGTTTAAAGATATTTTTTTGATCTTTTTCTGGTACTCCAATTCCATTATCTTTTACTTCAAATGTAGTTTCCTCTTTATTTTGATGAATATTTATATCTATAATAGTATTTTCTGATGAGTATTTTATGGCATTATGCACAAGATTAGACAAGGCTAACTCTATAATTTTTTCATCTTGATATAGAAACAAATCATTTATATTTTCTGGATAGTTTATTTTCTGTCCATCTTTTAATAAAATGTTTGCATTGTAAACAACTTCATCTAAAACTTTACTTAACTTAAAAGAAGTTGGGTTGTAAGTTATTTCTCCTCTTTCTAGTTTTTCTACAGATAAAAAATCATTTAAAATATTATTTAAATAATGCACTTTGTCTGTAATAGTTTTTAAATGCTTGTCTCTATTTGCTTGTTGTTCTGTTAGTTTATATTTGCCTAAAAGCATTGTAGAGGTTAAAATACCACTTAAAGGCGTTTTAAACTCATGAGAAACTAACGATAAAAATTTAGTTTTAAGTTCGTTGAGTTCTTGTTCTTTTTTTAAAGCTATTTTTATTTCTTGTTCTGCTTTTTTTCTTTTTTTATTTTCATCATCGAGCTCAACATTTAAAACTTTAAGTCCGTCAATTGCTGTTTTTAATTCTTCTGTTCTTTGCTCAACTTCTTGTTCTAATTTACTATTTAAGTCTATAATCTTTTTCTCTTGTTCCTTACGTAAAGTAATGTCTATAATTAAAGCCATTACATAGTTTTGGTCGTAAATTTTAAACGGATTTAACCCAGCTTCTAAAGGAAAAATAGTGCCATCTTTTTTAACGCCAAAAATATCTCTTCCTTGGCCCATTCTTCTTTTGGTATTCTCTTTCATAAAATCCTTAAAATGACTCCCATGTTTTGCATGATAGTTTTTAGGGATTAAAGTATTTAAAGGTTGGTTAATAAGTTGTTCTTTTTTGTAGCCAAACATTTTTGTAGCAGAGTCATTAGCCTCAATTATTGTTTGATCTTCATTTACAATAATAACCCCCTCAGAAACAGAGCCTAAGAGTATGTTAAAAATATCTTCGTTTTGTTTAAACATTTATACGACTTAAAGTAAGAGTTTTAAATACCTGAAAATAAATTACAAATGCAGTTTCTGATATTTATCATTATTAGCTGTTAAAAATAGCAATAGTTTTACAAAAGTAAAATTAAGAAGATGTTATAACTTCTAAAAATCGTATTAAAACAGAATTTTATTTATTTTATAGGATTATTAATTTTACACATTTTGTAAATTCTTTTACAAATTTTCATTAAAAGTAAGCTACTTTAAGAACATATATATGATAGATTTAAATAAATATATAGATCACACTTTATTGCGTCCAACAGCAACACCAAATGAAATTGAAAAACTCTGCTTAGAGGCCATTAAATACGACTTTTTTGCAGTTTGTGTAAACGGATGTTATGTTTCGTTAGCAAAAGAGTTATTAAAAGATACAACCATTAAAATTGCTACAGTAATTGGCTTTCCATTAGGAGCTATGTCATCAAAAGCAAAAGCATTTGAAGCTGAGAACTGTATTTTAGAAGGTGCTACAGAAATTGATATGGTGTTAAATATTGGCTTGTTAAAAGCTGGCGAATACAAAAAAGTAGAAGAAGATATTAGAATCGTTAAAAATGCAATTGGTAACAATGTGTTAAAAGTAATCTTTGAAAATTGTTATTTATCTGACGAAGAAATACAACAAGCTTGTAAAATTTCTATAAATGCTGGTGCAGATTTTATTAAAACATCAACAGGTTTTGGTACAAGTGGAGCAACAGTTAATGATGTAATGTTAATGGCTAAAGAAGCAAAAAATCAAATAAAAATAAAAGCTTCTGGAGGAATTAGAGATTTTGCAACAGCAAAACAATATATAGATTTAGGAGTAGAAAGAATTGGCACATCATCAGGAATACAAATAGTATCAAACACCAAATAATGAGCACACATATAGAAGCTAAACAAGGCGAAATTGCTGAAACTGTTTTGTTACCTGGAGATCCAATGAGAGCAAAATGGATTGCAGAAACATTCTTAGAAAATGCAGTTTGTTACAATACTGTTAGAGGAATGTTAGGTTTTACAGGCTATTTCAAGGGTAAAAAAGTATCTGTGCAAGGTACAGGAATGGGTATACCTTCCACACTTATATATTGTAATGAGCTTATTACAGAGTATGGAGTTAAAAATTTAATAAGAGTAGGTTCTGCTGGTTCATATCAAAAAGATGTAAAAATTAGAGACATTGTTATAGCAATGGCTGGTTCTTCTACATCAGGAATAAATAATACACGTTTTGTAAATCAAGATTATGCTCCTACTGCCAATTTCGATTTATTTATGAAAGCAGTTTTATATGCAAAAGAAAATAATATTACTGTTAAAGCAGGAAATGTTTTATCTGCAGACGAATTTTACGAAGATGATATTGATACTTACAAAAAATGGGCTGCTTATGGAGTTTTATGTGTCGAAATGGAAACTGCAGGGCTTTATACAGTTGCTGCCAGATATAATGTGAAAGCATTATCAATTTTAACTATTTCAGATTCTTTAGTTACTAAAAAAAGAACAACTGCCAATGATAGAGAAGCAACTTTTGATACTATGATAGAAATTGCGTTAAACATCATTTAAAAAACTTAATAATCCTCTTAAATAAATTTAAATGTCAACAAGTTTAAGTGTACTAAACTGATGAATATCATGTTTTAAAA
>CAXBAC010000303.1:0-3081 GCA_963973485.1 uncultured Polaribacter sp.
CTGCACTTAACAACTATTCTGGTGCTATTCATTTAGAAGGAGATATTCTTTTTAATGGCAATTTGCAAGCTTGGGTAAAGTTTGCAAATGCATTAAAAATCAAATATTTAATTCGTATTTCTAATAAAGTTGATGTTGCTGCACAATTGCAAAATCTCTTTACAGAAGGAAATTACATTAAATCAAATGCAGAAAATGCTGTTTTCGATTTTACCAATTCAGAGCCTAATAGTTTTAGGTTAGCGCAATTGAGAATTGGCGATTTTAATAATTTTGTACTTTCTGAAACCATGGAAGAAATCTTAATCGATTTAAATGATAGCAGAATTACTGCGTTTTTTAGACCTTTTGCGAATGCTACAGGTAATGATTACAATGGATTAATAAACGGAATCAATTCTTCTACAACTTCTATTGCCTTAGCAGATTATTCACTTTCAGGAACTGCCTTTAGAGAAGACACTTCTACCCTAGATGCCAATTTTATGACAGCTTGGGAAACTAGCTTTTTATTAGCAGAAGCTGCTGAAAAAGGGTTGATTACTGCTAATGCAGAAACACTTTACAATGAAGGTGTAGCACAAGCTTTTGAATATTGGAACACTACTTTGCCTGCTAATTATTTGTTAGGAAATGCCAATTACAATGCTCCAGGTACTTCGCGTTTAGAACAAATTATTACTCAAAAATGGATTGCTTCTATTATACAAGGATATGAAGGTTGGGTTGAATATAGAAGAACAGGTTTTCCTGCCTTAAAAAATGTAGCTGCAAGTTTAAACAACGGATTAATTCCTGAAAGAATGCCTTATCCTGCAGAAGCTGCAACTTTAAATCAAGAGAACTATAGTGCAGCAGCAGCAGCAACAAACAACAATAGTTTAGATGTAAAAGTCTGGTGGAACGAATAATATGGATGTAATCAACTGGCAGTGGGTATTGGTAATTTGCTCAAGTATCATCTTGTTCTTTTTATCACCTTTAGCCAAAACAAAAGAGCAGTTTTTTAAAGCTGTACAAGAAAAAAAAGCTCCTAATACTTTAGTATTAACAGGTAGTTTAATCATTTCTTGGATTTTTGCAAAAAGCATTACCAATGCTGCAAACTTGGGCTTAGATTTTGGTTTGGTTGGTGGTGTAGCTTATGCTGGGTATTACCTTTCTTTTGCTATTGCTGGTTTTATTATTTATCAATTAAGAACTAAAGGAAAGTATAATAGTATTCACGATTTTTTAACCTCAAAATTTGGTAAAAAAGCAGTGGCAGTGTTTTCTATTTTAATCGCTTTTCGTTTATTTAATGAAGTTTGGAGCAACACCATGGTTATTGGAAGTTATTTTGGAGAAACTGGAAGTGTAGCTTATTATTGGGCAATTATTGTATTTACAATCTTAACGTTAAGTTACGCTTTAAAAGGAGGCTTAAGCAGTTCTATTTTTACAGATGTTATACAAATGGTATTGTTTTCTATATTACTACTCATAATTTTAGGCGCAATTTTTACTTCGGATGATTTTAATACCACACAAATTATTTCTTCTGGAACTTGGAGTTTTGAACTGGGATTAAATCTCTTTTTTGCAGCACTACTCCAATCGTTTAGTTATCCTTTTCACGATCCAGTTTTAACAGATAGGGGTTTTATATCCTCACCAAAAGTTACTCGTAAAAGTTTTTTATGGGCAAGTGTTTTAGGAGCATTGTGTATTGTTTTATTCAGTTTTATTGGGGTTTACGCACAAACAAAAGGCTTGCAAGGCCAAGCTGCAGTAGAAGTGGGCAAAGTATTAGGTGTTGTAATTTTATTGGTAATAAATTTTATAATGATTACCTCTGCTGCTTCAACCTTAGACTCCACTTTTTCATCATTCTCAAAACTTATTGCCATAGATTTAGGTTTGGGCAATAGCGTTTCTTTTGGACGATTCACCATGGTTGTTGTTGCAATTTTAGGCACAATCCCTGTATTTTTAAATGCAGAAATATTGTCTGCAACCACCATTTCTGGAACTATGGTTATAGGGTTAACACCAATATTTATATTCTGGAAATACAAGGTTCCAAAAATTAGTTTTTACCTATCTGTTTTTTGCGGATTACTTTTCGGAATCCTATTGGTTTTTGAAGTTTTTCCAGAAAGTTTAATTTTTACTGAAGGGAATTATGCAAGTTTACTTTGGGTAAATTTGTGGGGTATTTTAAGTTGTATCATTTTATATTTTATGCCAAAATGGATCAAAAAATAATGCATTTAGGAAATATTACAGGAAAAACACTGCTGTTTGGTGGTGTATATAGCAATTTACAAGCTTTAGAAGCCTTAAAACAAGTTGCCGAAAAAGAAAATATTGCTCCAGAAAACTGCATTTGTACTGGAGATATTGTAGGCTATTGTGCACAACCAGAAGAAAGCGTGCAACTTTTTAAATTGTGGGGTGCAAAAAGTATTGTAGGTAATGTAGAAATACAATTAAGAGAAAATGCAGATGATTGTGGTTGCGATTTTAGAGAAGGTTCTAGATGTGATGGTTTTTCGCAACTCTGGTATCCTTATGCACAAAGTAAATTGAGTGAAAACTCGCTAGATTTTCTAAAAACACTACCCAATTACATCAACTTTAATTATGCTGATAAAAAAGTTAGTGTGGTTCATGGTTCGTATTTTAATGTATCAGAATTCATATTTAAATCTTCATCTTGGGCAACAAAACAACCCAATTTTGAAGCTACAAAGAGTGATGTTATTATTGCTGGGCACTGTGGTTTGCCTTTTCATCATCAAGAAAAAGATAACCTTTGGTTAAATCCTGGTGTTATAGGTATGCCAGCCAATGATGGGAGTCCTGCTGTTTGGTACGCCATTTTAGAGGATACACAGAATACTTTGTCTTTTACACATAAAACCTTAAATTACAATTATAAATTAACCAGTACATTAATGCAAAATGGTTTGTTACCTGAAGAGTATTCAAGAACCATAGTTACTGGTATTTGGGACAATACAGAAATATTACCTGCCATAGAAAGTGGCTTGCAAGGGTTTGGAATACAGTTATAATCATCATGAAAAAAATTGCTTT
>CAXBAC010000304.1:0-3024 GCA_963973485.1 uncultured Polaribacter sp.
TAAAATTAAAGGTATTAAAATTTTGAGAATAACCACCACCATATTCGTTTTGATATTCTGGTAATAAATATACGTTCTCCAAAGCTGTACTATGGTTTAATGTGATAGAAGAAGAACCTTTTTTAGCTGTTTTTGTAGTAATTACTATAATACCACTAAATGCTTCGGGTCCGTATAATGCAGTTGCAGCAGCACCTTTAAGCACAGATAAATCTGCAATATCATCAGTGTTAATGTCTGAAATACTATTTACCTTAACATTGTCTACAATATACAATGAGATACTTTGACCTCTTAAACGTATACCTGAATTTCCAAATCCAGCAGATGGTGCACCTACTGCCTGAACACCAGAAACTCTACCTGCTAATGCATTGTTAAGGTCTGTTTCCCTTGTTCTTACTAAATTTTCTGGTTTTACCGATTGTTGAGCAAAACCAAGAGATTTTTTATCTCTTTTAATACCAAGTGCAGTAACCACAATTTCGTCTAGAACACTTGCGTCTTCTACCATCGAAACATTAATCGTAGCAGATGAACCTACTTTTTTGTCAACAGTTTTATATCCTAAGTATCTAAAGCGAAGAACATCTCCTTCTTTAGCTTTAATAGAATACTTACCGTCAAAATCTGTTTCTGTTCCTACTGATGTACCCACAATAGATACACTTACTCCAGGCAGTGCCCCTGAGCCTTCTGATACAGTACCAGAAACTGTTTTTTCTTGCGCAAATGAAACTTGCACAATTAACGCGAGAAGTAGCGTTAAAATTCCTTTAAACTTTGTTTTCATTATTTAATAAATTTGAATTAGTTGACACAAATGTGAAAAAATTATGTTAAACAACCAATAAAAGTTGTTAAAAATTGTTAAAAACTTGCTTAATGTGTAATTGTTCTAAATTTATTTCGATTGTTATTCGTAGTTAAAAATAATTTATCCAGCTAATAATTATTTTAGAATTATTAAAGTCAAAATTATCTGAACCTCTCTTTCCTATTGCTGTTGCAATGTTAACTTTAAAGTTCTTTGTGCTAAATAAATACCCTAATCCTAAGCTTAAAATAGTGTTTGTTTTTTTGTTTATTTTGAATTGACCAAAATCTAAAATTGAATATAGATAAGATGATTTTGATGTCAGGTATCGATATTCAGTATTAAAGTATGTAAAGCTTTGGGTAAAAATACTTTGTTCGTTAAAGCCTCTAATGGAATTTGCGCCCCCAATTCGAAATAGCTCATTATTTAGAGGTGAAGCAGAATCTAAATATCCAGTTTTATTTTTTACATAAATATTATTCCTTGTATTTACTTCGAATAAATAAGATGTATTAGTAATTATTTTAAATTGTTGTGTAGAAGTATTGTTTGATGTTCTGTTACCAAAGCTAGGGGTGATGTTTATTACTAATTTATTGTTTAGTAATAAGTTATTTGATGGAATTTTATATTCATAACTAAATCCTAAAAAAAAGTTACTGAAACTATCTGTATTGTTATTTGTTTCTATAAGGTTGTTAGATGATTCTGAGCTGTAATTTAATGCAAGTCTGTTCTTGTTATTTATACTATAATTAAAGAATGTGTTAAGTTTTGTATTAACAAAAGAAGAGTCTTGTTTGTAAATTGAAAATTCAATTTCTGGACTAATTTTAGAATTGAATATGTATGGTTTTTCTATTTTAAACTTAAATTCTTGTCTTTCTTGCCCAATACTATTCCAAAAAAGTTCTAATTTTTCACCTGAATTTAAAATGTTGTTAAGTTTTAAGTCAATGTTTCCATTAAATAATAAATCACCATTTTCTTCTGAAGCAAAATTAACTAAGGCGTCAAAACTATTATTGTTTTTTTTCTTTACATATATATATAGTATTGTGGAGTCTTGTTTAAATAAAACTTCTGGTTTTTTTATTTCTTCAACAAAATTTAAATTTTTAGTAAGTTTAGAAATTTCAGATATTTTTTCTTCATTAAAAAAAGCTTTATTGTTTAAACTGTAATAATTTTTTAAAAATGATGTTGGAAATTCTTTATACCCTTTAATGATTGTTTTATTGATAATTCTTTTTTCTGATCTTTTTACATTTAATTTTGCAAAAAGTCTTTTATTTTTAATGGCTATGTTTTCGAGTTTAACCTCAGAAAACACACTTCCTTCTTGAGCCAATTTTTTAGAAATTCCTGATATTAGTTTTTTTAACTCCAGAATTGGTATTTTAATCTTATTTCTAAATGGATTATATTCTTTTACATATATACTAGTCTTATTTTCGATATTTAATTCAATCGTATCTATTTTTTGATTCAAGGAAAAATATGAAATATATGTAGCATTTTTTTTGATAACACTATCATTTGTGAGAAGCAAGTAGCCATTGTTTTTTAAATGTTCAGATATTTTTTCATTTTCTAACAGAACAGATGCGTAATTTTTGTGTTTTTTTTTATAGTTGATTTTAGAGATAATTATGTTTTCAGAATCAATTTTAGATGCTGCAACAAATTTTATTTCTTGTGCAATGTATTCTTGAGTAAATAATAAAAAGATACTTGTTGTAAGAATAAGATTTAGATGATGTTTCAATTTTCTTTTTGTATTAATTTCAAAAGTAACAGAAATCATAGAATTTTGTGTTAAAAAAATCATTTAGAAAAAATAACTCACTGATATTTGAATAATTAGAAATTAATTGTACATTTGCGGACTCTTAAAAAAGAGCAGAGTTTAATTATAAACGAAAAACAGTAATAATTTAGTATGCCAACTATTCAACAATTAGTTCGTAAAGGAAGAACCAAAATAACTAAGAAGAGTAAATCGGCTGCTTTGCAGGGAAGCCCTCAAAGACGTGGAGTTTGTACACGTGTTTATACTACAACACCAAAAAAACCTAATTCAGCAATGCGTAAAGTTGCCAGAGTTAGATTAACAAATGGTAATGAGATAAACGCATACATTCCAGGTGAGGGTCACAATCTACAAGAGCACTCGATAGTATTAGTTAGAGGTGGAAGGGTAA
>CAXBAC010000305.1:0-3014 GCA_963973485.1 uncultured Polaribacter sp.
CGAAGTAGCAGAACCTTTTATACGTAGAAAAGCCATTCGTCATTTAGAAAAAGGGCGTGTTGTAATTTTTGGAGCAGGTACTGGAAACCCTTATTTTACAACAGATACTGCTGCAGTATTAAGAGCTATAGAAATTCATGCAGATGCAATTTTAAAAGGCACAAGAGTTGATGGTGTTTATGATGCAGATCCAGAAAAAGTAAAAAATGCTGTAAAATTTGAAACCATTACTTTTAAAGATGTAATCAATAAAGGATTGAAAGTAATGGACATGACTGCATTTACACTAAGTGAAGAAAATAAATTACCAATCATTATTTTTGATATGAATACAAAAGGAAACTTAATGAAATTAGTTTCTGGAGAAAAAATTGGTACAATAGTTGAAAACTAAACACTTAAATTCTTTAAATTTTTAAAAATGAACGAAGAAATTGAATTTATATTAGATACTGCAAAAGAAGCTATGAATAATGCTATTGCTCACTTAGAGAAAGAGTTAGTTTCTATTAGAGCTGGTAAAGCTTCACCAGCAATGTTAAGCACAGTAATGGTTGATTATTATGGAGCACAAACTCCTTTAGGGCAAGTTGCAAACGTAAATACTCCAGATGCCAGAACATTAAGCATACAACCTTGGGAAAAAAATATGTTACAGCCTATAGAAAAAGCAATCCAAATTGCTAATTTAGGTTTAAACCCAATGAATAATGGTGATTTAATTATGATAAATGTACCACCATTAACAGAAGAACGCAGAAAAGGTTTAGCAAAACAAGCAAAAGCTGAAGCAGAACATGCAAAAGTTGGTGTACGTAATGCTAGAAAAGATGCAAATAACGACATTAAAAAAGTTGATATTTCTGATGATATGCAAAAAATTGCAGAAGATGAAGTACAAAAACTAACGGATACTTTTGTAAAAAATATTGATGAAAAGTTAGCTGTCAAAGAAAAAGAAATAATGACCATCTAAGGGTTAAAAATATTAGAAGAGTGTTTTTAAAAACACTCTTTTTTTTTACAATCCTTTAACTATAAATTACTTAACCATACCTATTATAAATGAATTTTTGGACCAAAGTTGCTGGTATTATTTTAAGAAACCGTTATTTGGTTTTGCTAGGCATTGCCATTATTACTGGCTTACTTGCATCGCAAATAAAATACATGCAGTTTTCTTACACAGAAGCTAATTTATTACCAGAAAACCATGAAGCAAATCTTGAGTATAACAAGTTTTTAGAGGTTTTTGGTGAAGAAGGAAACCTTGTAATTTTAGGTATAAAAGATTCTACTGTATTTACTCCGAAAAAATTTAATGCGTGGAATAATTTAGTTGATCAATTTGATGATTTAAAAGAAATTGATTTTACACTTTCTATAGCAGATGTTCAAAAATTAAAAGCAGATAGAAAAGCACGTAAATTTATTTTAGAACCTCTTTATGAAGATAATCCAGATACAAAAGAACAAGTTTCTGCTATAAAAAAGCAACTGTTTGAGAAACTTCCTTTTTATGATAATCTTTTATTTAATAAAGAAACTGGTACGTTACAAACTGCAATTTATATTAAAAAAGAAATCATTAATACTCCAGAACGTAGAGATTTTATTTTTGATAAATTAATACCTATTGTAGAAAAATTTGAAAAGGACTATCAAGTAGATGTGCGCATTTCTGGAATGCCTTACATAAGAACGCTTAATGCACAAAACATACAAGATGAAATTATACTTTTTGTTGGTGGTGCATTATTAATTACAGCTGTAATATTTTTCTTTTTCTTTAGGTCTTACAGAGCAACTTTTATAACCCTTTTAGTGGTTATGGTTGGTGTAACTTGGGCTTTTGGTTTTATAGGATTATTCCGTTTTGAAATTACAGTTTTATCAGCTTTAATACCTCCATTAATTATTGTAATTGGTGTACCTAATGCTGTTTTTCTTATCAATAAATACCAACAAGAAATAAAAAAACACGGTCAGCAAGCCAAAGCTTTGCAACGTGTAATTTCTAAAATTGGTAACGCTACATTAATGACCAACATAACCACAGCATCTGGTTTTGCAACTTTTGTTTTTGTAAAAAGTTCTCTTTTGCGTGAGTTTGGTATACTTGCTTCTGTAAATATCATTAGTATATTTATTTTGGCCTTATTAATTATTCCTATCATTTACAGTTTTATGCCTTTGCCAAAAAAGAAGCATTTGAACCATTTGGAAAGAAAATGGATAGAAAATGTAGTGGATTGGATGGAAAAAACAGTAAGAGAACAAAGAATAGCTATATACTTTGCCACAGTTATTATTATAATTTTAGGAATTATTGGGGTTTATAAAATTAGAGTTTCTGGGAGTTTAATAGAAGACATGCCTAAAAGTATGGGCTTTTATAAAGATATTAAATTCTTTGAAAAAGAGTTTGGTGGCATTATGCCTTTAGAGATTTTAATTGATACTAAAAAGGATAAAGGTGTCATGAAATTATCTACTCTAAAAAAGATGGATAAAATTAATGAAACTATTGAATCTTTCCCTGAACTTTCGAAACCAATATCTGTAGTAAACTTGGTAAAATACTCAAAACAAGCATATTACAAAGGAAACCCAAAATATTATCAACTACCAACAAGCCAAGAGCAAAACTACATTTTTGCTTACACTAAAAATTCTAATAGTGAAGCTGGTATGCTAAAATCTTTTGTAGATTCTACAGGAAGATATGCAAGAATTACCACTTTTATGAAAGATATTGGTACAGATAAAATGGATGTGATTCAAGAACGCTTAAAAGAGGTAATTGAGAAAGAGTTTCCAAAAGATAAATACGAAGTTTCAATTACAGGAAAAGCATTGGTTTTTATAAAGGGAACAAATTACTTAATTACAAATTTGGTTTTTTCTTTATCATTAGCCATAGTTTTAATTTCTTTATTTATGGCTTGGATGTTTAGATCTCCACAAATGATTTTAGCATACCAGCTTCACTATTAGAATTTTCAGTGTAAGCA
>CAXBAC010000306.1:0-2989 GCA_963973485.1 uncultured Polaribacter sp.
ATTACCATGAATGGCATTAAAAACACAATCAAAAGTTATTTTTTGATTATTTATATTAAAAGAAAAATCATTTTTATTGATGCTATATTCTTTTAAATCATCTGTAACAACTACCCATTTTTCTTCTAAAACATGAACTCTGTAAGGGTTGTATTTCTCTTTGTTTAAATGATTGTAAACTACATTTCCACTTTTTAAAGAGATGTTAACCTCAGATGAATAACCACCCATTATTATGGCAATATTTTTTTTCATCAAAATATAATATTTACACAAATTTATCAAAATATAAATAGAAACTGCAACGTTTAGTTTTTATATATTTGTCATCAATCAAAAAACATTTTATGTCTATTTTTCAATTTCTTAAAAGCAAATCGTTTTTTAAACAAATTGCTATTGCAGTAATAAGTTTTTTTGTGCTTTTTTTCGTTTTAAAGTTTTGGTTAAACATTACTACAAATCACGATCAAAAAATTCAAGTTCCAGATTTGCATAAAATGACAATTAGTGAAGCAGAACGCAAACTCAATGAGCTTGAATTAGATTATAAAGTTATTGATAGTGCAAGTTATAACCCAGATTACCCTAAAAAATCTGTTATAGAACAATCTCCAGAAGGTGGTGATTTTGTAAAGGAAAAAAGAAAAATTTACCTTACGTTAAACCCTTCTAAATACAGAGATATTACTATTCCTGATTTAAATGGACGCACCAAAAGACAAGCTATTTCTGAACTACAAGCTATTGGATTTATTGTTGGCACAGAATATACTTATGTAAAAGATATTGGTAAAGATGTTGTAAGAGGTCTTAGACATGATGGAAAAATTATAAATCCGAATGATAAATTACCCAAAAACTCAATTATTGAGTTGGTTTTAGGTGATGGAAATAGGTAGTGAACAGCTATAAATTAAAAAGCATTGAACGAAAACAAAGATTTAGAGTTAGAAAATGATGATTTATACGAGCATCATAAATTTACAGCTGCAGTTGGGCAAGAGCCTTTAAGAGTTGATAAGTTCTTAATGAATTTTATAGAAAACGCAACACGTAATAAAATTCAACAAGCTGCAAAAGCAGGTAATATTTTAGTGAATGATGTGGTTGTAAAATCGAATCATAAAGTAAAACCTAATGATGTTGTTAAAGTCGTTTTAACCTATCCACCTGCAGAAAATCTATTGGTTGCAGAGCAAATTGAATTAGACATTGTTTATGAAGATGATACAGTTATAGTTGTTAATAAACCTGCAGGAATGGTTGTGCATCCAGGTCATGGAAATTATTCTGGAACCTTAGTAAATGGTTTAATTTATCATATAGAAAACTTACCTACAAACTCTAATGAAAGACCAGGTTTGGTACATAGAATTGATAAAGATACGAGTGGATTGTTAGTGGTTGCCAAAACTGAATTTGCAATGGCACATTTATCAAAACAATTTTTTGATAGAACTACAGAACGTTTATATTATGCATTAGTTTGGGGAAATATTGAAGAAGATGAAGGTAGAATTGAAGGAAATATTGGACGTAGTTTAAAAAATAGATTACAAATGGCTGTTTTTCCTGATGGCGATTTTGGCAAACATGCTGTAACTCATTTTAAAGTTTTAGAGCGTTTAACCTATGTTACTTTAGTACAATGTAAGCTAGAAACAGGTAGAACTCATCAAATTAGAGCGCATTTTAAACATATTGGTCATACTCTTTTTAATGATGAAAGATATGGAGGAAATGATATTTTAAAAGGAACCACATTTACTAAATACAAGCAATTTGTACACAACTGTTTTAAAGTTTTACCAAGACAAGCTTTACATGCAAAAACGTTAGGTTTTACACATCCAAAAACTGGTGAGTTTATGCGTTTTAACTCAGAAGTTCCAGAAGATATTTCAGAATGTTTGGAAAAATGGAGAACTTATAGTGAACACTCTAAAGAAGAAATTGAATAATCAAGAACCCAAAGTATATAAAAACCCATTCTAAAAATAGAATGGGTTTTAATTTTTTTAATCAACTTTTTCTAACAACACCCAGAACCTGGAGCACAAGAATTATTTTGTAAATCTGATATTTTAATTCTTGGTTTTTCTGCAGGAATTCCACAGGCATCTAAAGCCAAGCAAGCTGTTAATTTTGAAGTTAGTAAAAAATTAGTTCCATCAAAATCTAAGTTATATTTTCCAATAGTGTCTTTTCCTTGGTATTCTACTTCAATTTCTAAATCTTCGAATTCAAAAATTTTTTCAGACAATTCTATAATATTAAGTAATTTTTCAGGATGCAACCTGTGGTTATAATCTTGCGCTTCCCATAATTGAAAATTAATTACAGTTTCGCTTCTTATCTTACCACCACAATCTATAAAATCTTTTTGCACCTTGCCTACTTCTGTAACATGAAAATGTTCTGGAACTAAATTACCATTTGGCAATTGAAAACCAATAGAACTCAGCTTTTGTAAATGTTTTTTTATTGTTGATAGTTTCATTACTCTTTTATTTTAAAACAATTCAAAATGATTTGTTTTCTTAATTGTAATATTACGATTAATTGTTTACATAAAAAAATATCTTTAAAATAACTTTTATAAATAGAAAAAGCTTCTTTAGTAGTTTTAGTTTCTCCTATATCAGATTTAAATTCATCAAGAAGTTTTTCTGTTGCAGCTTCTTCATCAATCCCTAAGAATTCACTACGAAGTGAAGCAACTTCCTCACTATGTTCTTCCATAGCCCTCATAACTCCAGGAGCAAAACTATAAAAAGCCTTCTTAATCTCACCAGTTGGCTCTCTATCTAAAAAAGATAGAAAATCAGAATAGTTATCAAAAGCTACAGCCTGTAACATTTGACTTTGCATAACTTCATCATCTTCAGCACCTTCTATCCCTGTGAAATCAAAACCTTCTGTAGACATCATCTTTTGGATTGATAAAAGATTACCCTGAGCTCTCTTCGTAGATTCTTCTTGTACT
>CAXBAC010000307.1:0-2964 GCA_963973485.1 uncultured Polaribacter sp.
CAGCAAATGCTTGGGAATTAGACACCAAATTAGAAATTGCCATGGATGCTTTACGTACTCCAGATTCTGATAAAAAAATTGGTGTACTTTCTGGAGGAGAAAAAAGACGTGTTGCTTTATGTAGATTATTATTACAAGAACCAGAGATTTTACTTTTAGATGAGCCAACAAACCATTTAGATGCAGAATCTGTACATTGGTTAGAGCATCATTTAGCCCAATACAAAGGAACCGTAATTGCAGTTACACACGATAGATATTTCTTAGATAATGTAGCTGGCTGGATTTTAGAATTGGATAGAGGAGAAGGTATTCCTTGGAAAGGAAACTATTCTTCTTGGTTAGACCAAAAGTCTAACAGAATGGCTCAAGAAAGTAAAACAGCTTCTAAACGTCAAAAGACTTTAGAACGAGAATTAGAATGGGTCAGGCAAGGAGCAAAAGGTCGTCAAACAAAGCAAAAAGCTCGTTTGAAGAACTATGATAAGTTAATGAGTCAAGATCAAAAGCAAGTTGATGAAAAGCTCGAAATTTATATTCCAAATGGTCCAAGATTAGGAACTAATGTAATTGAAGCAGAAGGTGTTTCTAAGGCATTTGGTGATAAGTTATTGTATGAAGATTTAGCTTTTAATTTACCACAAGCTGGTATTGTAGGAATTATAGGACCAAATGGAGCAGGTAAAACAACCATTTTCAAAATGATAATGGGAGAAGAAACTCCAGATAAAGGAACCTTTAATGTTGGTGAGACTGCTAAAATTGCCTACGTAGATCAAGCACATTCAGATATCGATCCAAATAAAACCATTTGGGAAAATTTTTCTGATGGACAAGATTTGGTAATGATGGGTGGTAAACAAGTAAATTCTAGAGCTTATTTAAGTCGTTTTAACTTTTCTGGTAGTGAGCAGAATAAGAAAGTTAATACACTTTCTGGAGGAGAAAGAAATAGGTTGCATTTAGCAATGACTTTAAAAGAAGAAGGAAATGTTCTTTTATTAGATGAGCCAACAAATGATTTAGATGTAAATACTTTACGAGCTTTAGAAGAAGGTTTAGAAAACTTTGCAGGTTGTGCTGTGGTTATTTCTCACGATAGATGGTTCTTAGATAGAATTTGTACACATATTTTAGCTTTTGAAGGTGATAGCCAAGTGTACTTTTTTGAAGGTTCTTTCTCAGATTATGAAGAGAACAAGAAAAAACGTTTAGGTGGAGATTTAATGCCTAAACGAATTAAATATAAAAAATTAATTCGTTAGTAATTAATTTTATAAATAGTAAAAAACCCCATATTAAATGGGGTTTTTTTATTTTTTCTTTTAAAATGTTTACAATTCTAACTCTGTCTTCTTCTATCATTTCTAGAAGTACTTCTGCTATTTCTTTTAGTATTATTTCTAGCATTTTTTTTCACACTTCTTTTCTCTCTATTTTCTATGCTTTTAGCAGCTTTTGGTTTTGAATTTAGAGATCGAGATCTAGTTGTTGCGTTTCTAGAATTAGTTGTACTCCTTGCTTTTCTATAAGAATTGTTTTTATTTTTTCTTACATTATTGTTTCTTACACCTGCATTTGATTTTCTTCTTTTAATAATTGTACTTCGTTTTCCAATTCTGGCGTTTGGTCTTGCCTTGTAATAGTAAAAGTTTCTGTCTTCTCTAAATTGTCTATAATTTCTTCTAAAATCATTTCTATAGAAAAATGGATCATTGTATATAAAAACATCACCAAAACTAATATTAAAACGTACTCCATTATCGTAATAAAAATCTCTTACATTTCCGTAAAAAACTGGGTCTCCCCATCTGTTATAGTTTACTGTTAAATCACCAACTCTAATTAATCTATTTCTATGATACCTCATAAAAACATCACCAATTCGAGTTACATTACCAAATCTATCATACCTGATATTTACATTGCCAATTCTTCTAATTTGACCATTAAAGTTTCTTCTAATTCTAGTAAATCTACTGTTGTAACGAATGTCAAAGTCAAAATTACCATTGGTGAAAATGAAAAATTCAATTCCGTTTTCAATAAAATTTACAGCATTATTATAAGCATAATAATTTACCCTAAATCTGTCTGTTGAGTTTTCGCCAGTTTTGGCTTCAACAGTTGAAACCATCATGAACATTCCTAATAATAAAAGTATACCTTTTTTCATAATATATGGTTTAAAGGGTTCGTCTACTCTATTTGCTTTTCGACATCCGCATTTGCAAAAAATATTTCAAAGAGCATGCCAAAAATTTAATTCATGTAAAAAATACTGTAAAGTACTTGTTTTCAGGAGGTTACTTTTTGAGTCAAAAAAGTAAGACAACATTTAAGACAATGTTAATGCAATCATTGGTTATCGTATAAATCATTTAAGTTCAGATTTTGGTTACAACCCATCAACATAAAAACAGTTGAAAATCTTACAGTTTTTTTAGAAAACATTAACAAACAGATGTGGAGGTTTGGTATTTGTTTTGTATATTAAATTAGTATCAAAAAATAAAACAAAATAAAATGATAAATATAAAATTGATAAAATATAGTTTTACTTGTTTTTTATTACTTTTTACACTTAATATATTGGGGCAGAAAAGTTTGCAAGAAACCCAAGAAGATTTAGTATATTCTAAAAAAACATATCATAATACTAAGGTTGCATTACCTTTAGATTTGCATAAAAAAATACAACCTATTAAAGAAATAGAAGATCTGTATTTGCAAAATGCTTTAGAAAAAGAAATAAATGCCAATAAAACTTGGAGACGCTTAGTTAAAGGGAAACAAATGTCTGTGGCAATTGTAGATTTAAGCGATAGTACAAAATTTAGGTATGCAGGTGTTAATGATAATCATATGATGTATGCTGCTAGTTTGCCAAAGATTGCCATTCTTTTAGCAGTTATGGATGCTATAGATAAAGGGGAACTCGATTATACTAAAGAAGTAAAAAAT
>CAXBAC010000308.1:0-2958 GCA_963973485.1 uncultured Polaribacter sp.
GCAGGAAAACCTTTGGCTCTACTACCTATTACAAAAGCAATTTCATCTATTTTTTCATCTATCACAGAAGCAATATCTTCTACCAAACGTTGCACAATAGGTTTACCAGCAATTACGGTTAATGGTTTTGGAACTGTAAGTGTATGGGGTCTTAAACGAGATCCAATACCTGCCATTGGCACTATTATTTTCATAAATTATTTTTTAATTAAATACAGTGCAAGATAGTATTAAATAGTAGAAATTTAAAATTGTTTAGCTTCTAAAAATCAATTTTATAAAAGGGATTTTATTTTTTGATTCACGGTTTTCAGTGATGTTCCTCACTGAAAACCGTTAGCTTAAAATTTCACCAAAAACAGTGATTGACAAGTACATTTATTTGTTTTAAATTTACATATCGGAAATCGACAACGAAAACTGTCCCCCAACAAGTCGTTTATAAATGATATAAAAAACCCAAGTTAACTCTTGGGTTTTTTGTTTCTTTGCGTAATCTAAAAATAACTTGTTGTGAACTACTTATCAGTTGAAAATATTTCGAAATCTTATGGAGAACGTGTTTTATTTGAAGACATATCTTTTGGCATCAATAAAGACCAAAAAATAGCTTTTGTTGCTAAAAACGGAACTGGTAAAACTTCTATTCTAAATATTATCGCTGGCTTAGATACTGCTGATAGTGGACAAGTAGTGAGCAGAAAAGACATCTCCATTGCATATTTAGCACAAAGTGATGATTTAGATAATAGCCTAACTATTGAAGAAACTATTTTTGCGACAGACAATAAAATACTTTCAATCATTAATCAATATGAAAAGGCATTAAAAAACCCAGAAGAAGCAGAAGCATATCAAGCTGCTTTTGATTTAATGGATCAATACAATGCTTGGGATTTGAAACACAGTACACGCAAATTTTATCTAAACTTAAGTTAGATGATTTGTCTCAAAAAGTGGCCTCATTTTCTGGTGGACAAAAAAAACGTCTTTCTTTAGCGATTGTTTTAATCAGTAAACCAGATTTATTAATATTAGATGAGCCTACAAACCATTTAGATTTAGAAATGATTGAGTGGTTAGAAGATTTTTTTGCCAAAGAAAAAATAACTCTTTTTATGGTTACTCACGATCGTTATTTTTTAGAACGTGTTTGTGACGAAATCTTAGAATTAGATCATGGTAAAATTTACAAATACAAAGGAAATTACTCTTACTATTTAGAAAAAAAAGAGGAACGCATACAGTTAGAACAAGTAACTACAGAAAAAGCAAAAAATCTTTTTAAAAAAGAATTAGATTGGATGCGTAAGCAACCAAAAGCGAGAACTACAAAGTCGAAATCTAGAATTGATGATTTTTACCAAATTAAAGAAAAAGCACATCAACGAAGAAAAGATCATAAAGTCCAGCTTGAAATTAATATGGAACGTTTAGGAAGTAAAATTCTTGAACTTCATAAACTGCAAAAATCTTTTGGAGATAAAGTAATTTTAGATGGTTTTGATTATGTTTTTAAACGTGGAGAACGCATTGGAATTATAGGAAAAAACGGAACAGGAAAATCGTCTTTCCTAAACATCATCACTCAAAAAAGTGATGTTGATGGAGGAAAAGTTGTAGTTGGTGAAACCATAAAATTTGGTTACTACACACAAGCAGGAATTAATGTTAAAGAAGGGCAAAAAGTAATTGAAGTAATTAAAGAGTTTGGTGAATTTATTCCGCTTACAAAAGGACGAAAAATTTCTGCTTCACAGTTACTAGAACGTTTTTTATTTGATAAAAAAAAGCAATACGATTTTGTTGAAAAGCTTTCTGGAGGTGAACAAAAGCGTTTGTATTTATGTGCTGTTTTAATTCAAAATCCTAACTTTCTAATTTTAGATGAGCCTACAAACGATTTAGATGTTGTTACCCTGAATGTTTTAGAAAACTTTTTACTAGATTATCCTGGAAACCTATTGGTCGTATCACATGACAGGTATTTTATGGATAAAATAGTAGATTCTCTTTTTGTATTTAGAGGTGAAGGAGTTGTAGAGAATTTCCCCGGAAATTATTCAGATTTTAGAGCTTATGAAAACTCAAACCCTTATGAACAAGAAGATCCTGAACCTATAAAAACTGAAGCAAAACCAACTGAAAAGAAAGCTAATAAAAACACTTTAAGTTATCAGGAAAAAAGAGAATTTGGAGCTTTAGAAGACGAAATTCAACGACTTCAGAATAAAAAAGAACGCATAGAAAAACAGTTTCTAAATGTTGAAATTGCACCAGAAGATATTGCTAAAAAATCTGAAGAATTAGAACAAATTATATTAGAATTAGAACAAAAAGAAGAGCGTTGGTTAGAACTTTCTATGAAGTTAGAAGATTAATCTACATTTACAATTTGATCGTCTTTTAAAACATCTTCATTATTAAATCTCAATAAAATTTGGGCAACTGCAATTGTATCTTTTTCACAATACGTTACAATTCGTTGTATGTTTTTTTCCTTATAATATACTGTTGCTACTTCACTGCCATCAATGTCGTCTTTAGGTGATGGAATTCCAAGAATATTTGTGAGCAGCTTTAAAGAAGTATAGTGTTTAAAGTCGCCAAATTTCCAAAGTTCTAAAGTATCTATATGAGGCACTTCCCATGGTTTTTTTCCAAATAAATTTAGTTTTACAGGCAACTCTATTTGATGTACAATCATTCTTCTTGCTATAAAAGGAAAGTCGAATTCTTTACCATTATGTGCACATAAAATATTAGATTTTTTTGCAAAATGTTTATTTAGTAGAAGTTTAAAATCAGAAAGTATTTTATGTTCATCATCACCAAAAAAAGATCTTATTCTTAATTGTTTGGTTTGATTTACATCAGCAAAATAGCCTCCAAAGAAGTATTTTACATTGAAATCAAGATCCATGTCCTCTCCGGCTACATGAGCAACTGAACCCCCTA
>CAXBAC010000309.1:0-2947 GCA_963973485.1 uncultured Polaribacter sp.
CTGGCTGCAAATCCAGAGAAATTTCCAAAACCTTTAGGCGAGTATAAGTTTTAAAACAAATACTCGCAGAAGTTTAGAAAACAAAACTCATCACCTTAGAAAAAGTTATTACCTTACCTTAAAAACAGGCAAACGCAAATGAGCCTTTTCGTAATGTGGTGAGTTTTTGTATATAAAGTCTAATTGCATTCTTGGGTTTTTCGCAAAGTTTTCATCAATTGATAATTTAGTTTCAAACGCCCGTTTTAAATCATCATTTTCTTTTAAAAGTTCCTCTGCAATATCTTCAAACACATAAGCAGAATAGCCTTCTTTTTGTTGTAAAACAGTATCAAAAAAGTTCCAATTAAAAAAAGAATCTGTTGCTTCTGCTTCTAAGGTTTCTAGTAAATAGCGGACTTTATTTTGATTTGTTGGTATATATAAATCACCTTTTCTAAAATTGACACTTTCTGTAGTTTTTGAAATCTCTGTGTTGTAATGTAAATAATGACCTTCATAAGGTGCGTTTCTACTTTTAAAATCTTTTATATGATTTACCTCTACTGTTACTGTAGTGTCTTTATCAAAAGTTGAATACTCTATATAATTATAATCTAACCTTTCAATAACTTCGTGCCAACCTTGAGGTAAAATATATGCAGTAGGAATTTCGATTTCTTTGGTAACCATAAACTCATCAAAATAATTGGTTTCTTTTTCAAATGGTTTTGTAGTATCATAAAATAATCGTTTCCCATTGCTTACTTTACTGTCTATGTATGATGCTTCAAAGCCTTTAAAATTTAATACTCGAGATTTTTCTCTATCAACTTTAAACTGAATTGGATATGTTTTCTTTGCCAAAATTGCTTCTGCAGCATTTTCTCTTAAGCTTTTAATTTTTTCAGAATTTTCTTCGGTAAAATCAAAAGCAGAAATCATAAGCTCATAAGTTTGTTCTACTCTTATTTTATAAGGTTTCAACATATGTGTTTCTACCATTAAACCTAGGGTATTAAACAAAGTTGTATAGCCTGTTGAATATCTTGGAGAATCGAAAAACTGAGAAAAACCAGCTTCTGGTGTATTGCCCCAAACATTTACATAAGGTGTAATAGGAATTCCTTTTTTATCTAAAGATTTTTCTATTTGAGGACGCATCTCATTTTGCAAAAATGTACCTAATTCTCCTCCTAACTTATTGTGTTGCGTAAACAAATGTGTAATCGCATATTGGTAATCTGCACCATTACTCACATGATTATCGATAAATACATCTGGATTTACAGTATGAAAAATCTCTGCAAATGCTGCTGCATTTTTTGTGTCCTGTTTTATAAAATCCCTATTTAAATCATAATTTCTAGCATTTCCTCTAAAACCGTATTCTAAAGGTCCATTTTGATTTGTTCTTGTATGCGCATTTCTATTTAAAGCACCTCCAACATTATAAACAGGAATAAAACAAATAATAGAATTTTCATATTTTTTTTGAAGTGAATCGTTTTGAACGATATCTCTTAAAAGCATCATTGATGCATCAATTCCATCAGATTCTCCTGGATGAATTCCGTTATTGATTAAAATTCTATTTTTGGGTGAGTTTTTAATTTCATCAACATTATAAATTCCTTCTTTATTATACACCACTAAATGTAGTGGTTCACCTGAATCTGTTTGCCCAAATGAAAACAAAGAAATTTGATGATGTGCTTCTGCTAAATTATCAAAATATGTAATAACATTTTTATATTCTGGAGTTTCTGTACCTTCTGAAGTTTCAAAAAGTGTTTTAAAATCTGCTTGTTTTTTTGACGAATCATTACAAGAGAAAGCAATAAAACAAAGTAATATAAGTTGAAAAAGAGTCGTTGATTTTAATTTCATAATTATTTAATTCTTACAGTATTTGGAACTAGTTTGGTATAATCTCCATTATTTCGAATTACATCTCTAACAATTGAAGAAGATATATAAGAGGTGCTTGCTGCAGTTAATAAAAAAACAGTTTCAATAGGAGCTAAATCTCTATTAGTATGTGCTATTGCTTTTTCGAACTCAAAGTCTGCAGGATTTCTTAATCCTCTTAAAATAAAATCGACATTATTATTTTGACAAAAATCTACAGTTAAACCTTTATAGGTTACTACCTTTATTTTTGGTTCATCTGCAAAAGAATTTTCGATAAATGTTTTGCGTTCTTCTAAAGAAAACATGTATTTCTTATCAGCATTAACACCAATAGCAATAATTAATTCATCAAAAAGATGAACTCCTCTTTTAATAATATCTATATGACCTAAGGTTATTGGATCAAAAGATCCTGGAAAAATTGCTTTTTTCATGTGTTGATGTTTAACTATTTATAACTTCAAAAGTTCAATTATCAAAAAACCAAACCTTTAAAGAATTCAATTCTAATTAAGAGCGCTTTCTATAGCATTCTCAAAAAGTTCTTCTAAAGAAATTCCTGCAGCTTGCGCTTGTTGAGGCAAAATACTTGCTTCTGTTAAGCCTGGCACTGTATTTATTTCTAAAAAATGTGGCTCGTCGTTTACAAAAATATACTCAGCTCTTGAAAATCCTTTCATGTTTAAAACCTGATATACTTTTTTAGCAGTAGCCTCTACTTTTGCTTGTTGAGAAACCGATATTCTTGCTGGTGTTATTTCTTGAGATTTTCCTTCATATTTGGCTTCGTAATCAAAAAAGTCGTTTTCTGAAACTATTTCTGTAAGTGGCAAAACTTTAATTTCATTTTTGTGTTGAATAACGCCTGCTGAAACTTCTGTGCCATCCAAAAAAGACTCAATTAAAATAGAACTGTCTTCATTATAAGCAATTTCAATTCCGTTTAAAACTTCTTCTTTTGTATACGCTTTAGAAATACCATAACTAGAACCAGCATTATTTGGTTTAATAAAACAAGGCAAGCCAACTTTTGCAATTATTGCATCTGTATTAA
>CAXBAC010000310.1:0-2945 GCA_963973485.1 uncultured Polaribacter sp.
AAAACTACTAATGGAATATTACTATAATAAGCTTCTGCAATTGCAGGATAATAATTTAACAAAGCAGAACCAGATGTGCACAAAACTGCAACTGGTTTTTGAGTTTGCTGAGCAATACCTAATGCAAAAAAAGCTGCACACCTTTCATCTACAACACTTAGTGTTTCAATATCAGGATGATTTGAAAAACCTATTGTTAACGGTGCATTTCTAGAACCTGGAGAAATTACAACTGTATCAACATTAAAGTGTTGACAAGCTGATATTACCAATTGTGCAAGTTCTTTTTTTGGGTACATAGATTAATAATTACAAAGTAGCAAAGTTACAAAGTGAAAAAGTTATGAAAGAAAAAAAAGTCAGAATATTCAAATAAACTAAAATGATTAGTTTCCTTTTTTATAATCTTCTAAAAATTTTGCTAAACCAATATCTGTTAAAGGGTGCTTTAATAAACCTTCAATTGCACTTAATGGCCCTGTCATAACATCTGCGCCTAATTTTGCACAGTCTATAATATGCATTGTATGACGTACAGAAGCTGCTAAAATTTCTGTTCCAAAACCATAGTTATCATAAATTTGACGAATTTCTGCAATAAGGTTTAAACCATCTGTAGAAATATCATCCAATCTACCTATAAAAGGAGATACATAAGTTGCTCCAGCTTTTGCTGCTAAAAGTGCTTGACCTGCAGAAAAAACTAAAGTTACATTTGTTTTAATACCTTTAGATGAAAAGTATTTACATGCTTTAATACCATCTTTAATCATAGGTAATTTTACCACAACTTGAGGGTTTAAAGCTGCTAAAGCTTCACCTTCTTTAACCATTCCGTCAAAATCTGTAGCAATTACTTCTGCAGAAACATCACCATCAACTAATTCGCAAATAGCTTTGTAATGGTTAATAATATTTTCTTGGCCTGTAATACCTTCTTTAGCCATAAGTGATGGGTTTGTAGTAACACCATCTAATATACCTAATGCTTGTGCCTCTTTAATTTGTTCTAAATTTGCTGTATCAATAAAAAATTTCATCTGTAGAAAAGTTATAATTATTTTTCTTCAAAGATAAAAAACTAAGCGCTTTATACTTATGATTCTCAAGAAATAATTTCAGCAAGAATTCTATAGCAAATTTATTTTATTGAGTTGATTAATGTTAATACCCAAATAGCACTCGTTTTTGTTTTTAAAAACCTGTATTTTTGCTGAATTAAAAATACTCACAACTTTTGAATTCTCTAAAAAATACTTTTTTTTACTTCTCAATAATTTTCTTTTTTTCATGTACTTCTAGCGAAACAATTGAAGTTATTGATGACGAAGATGATGAAATTTTTATCTGTACTAACACAGATGTTTCTATTTCTAAAGAAGATAGCATTGTAATTCCTCATGCCACAAACCCTGTTGTTTGGCAAGGTTCTTATAATGATGATCATGTAACCATAAGTTTTACAAAACCTGTTGGATCAGATGGAGAAAACGAAACCAAAGCTTTTATTTTTGATAAAAAGGAAAACTGCTTGGTAAAAAATAGAGCATATGAGTTTTACAATGGCGAATTAAACGATGTTTCTGCAGTAACAGAAATGGCCGTTTCTGAATTTTACATTAAAGAGTGGATTGCTGATGAGAAACTCACAGGTTTGGTTGTGTATACAGATCCTCATGACAAAATTACCTATTCAAGAAAGTTTTGGGTAGAATTTACTCCTGCAGATTTTCAAGTTGAATTTACAAATTTTTTAAATTTCGACGATTGCTTTTTAAACAAATTGCCTCTTGAAATTGATATGAATGCTGATAATATTATTGATTTTAAATTAACCTACGAAGAAGTTAATGATGTTGGAAATACTCCAAAATACAATCAATATACAATAAAATTAGTATCAACTTTCGCAGAAAAAAATCAAATACTATCAACTGTAAAAAATCAAGAACCTTATTTTGTTGTTCATGAGCCTCCTTTTTCATCAGAAAATAAAATACAATATTTAAATGGAGTTAAAAATGCTTTAGATGTTTTTTACGAATACGAAGCTCCTTACCAGTCTTTTAATTATTTTCTTAATAACAACCTAACTTACAGTAGCGTATTAGAAAACAATAAAGATGATTATTTTATAGTAAGCTTATCACTAAACAATGAAACCTATTATGGTTGGATTCACTTTAACTTTAATGCATTAAACTGCGAAGTTGAAATTGTTGATACTTATTTAAATCCAAATGCAGGAGAACACGTAAGTGTAAATTAAAGCTTATAATGATTCATTAATATTTTTTCGTAAAGTCTATCTGGCAAAATACGTTTTAAAACTATGGAGAATTTCTGCATAAAATCACCAACTTTATAATGAACTTTCGGGTTTTTAGTATTGATTATTTTATGAATTGTCTTTGCCATTTCAATAGGATCCATTCCACTATCAACATGTGCATCCATTAAATCTAAACTCGCTTGGTAATTCTCTTTATAAGCAGAATTTTCAAAAACAGGCGTATGATATCTACCAGCTGCAATATTAGTCGCAAAATCACCTGGAGCTACATTTACTACATTAATACCAAAGTTTTTAACCTCCATACTTGTAGCTTCTGTTATTAATTCTAGAGCTCCTTTTGAAGCAGAATAAGCAGCCCTAAAAGGTAAACCCATATAACCTGCAATAGAAGTTACATTAATAATAGTACCCGATTTTTGCTTTCTCATTTGTGGTAAAACTGCTTTCATTACATCTATAGCACCAAATAAATTGGTATTAAATACAGCTTTCATTTCAACAGTTGGTGTGTCTTCAACAGGTCCTGTAATCCCCATACCAGCATTATTTACTAAAACATCTAAAGCACCTGTTTTATCGATAATATAATCAACAGCTTTTTGTATTGATACTGTATCAAGAACGTCTAAAATGATCATTTCGAAAGGAT
>CAXBAC010000311.1:0-2919 GCA_963973485.1 uncultured Polaribacter sp.
GATAACTGAAAATTAGTTTTTGTTTCCATAAAAACCAACTGATCAGACTTATAGTTTAATAAAAGTGCTTGTCTAAAAAACTGCAAACAATATTCTAAAAATCGTTTTTGAGTTTCTCTGCCCGTTTTTGCAATAGTATCAGACCAAGAAATTAATTGTTGCACAACAGCAGCATTTCCTTTGGCTTTAAAAGCTGTTCTAATCCAAGCAATAAACCATTCTTCGAAAACCAAATCTGCAGCATCGTTGTGTAATAAATGTAAGGCTTTATTAAAATTACCTTCTGCTTGATGTGCTATTGTTGCAGCTTTTTTATCATCAACTTGATGATTAACCACCAAAGCATTTGCAATATCTTGTTCTGATAATGCTGGAAAATGCAAAGCTTGACAACGCGATTTTATTGTATTTATAATTTGCTCTTCATTTTCTGTTACTAATAAAAAAACTGTTTTTTCTGGTGGTTCTTCTATCAACTTTAATAGTTTATTGGCTGCAGCAATATTCATTTTTTCTGCCATCCAAATAATCATCACTTTAAAACCACCTTCGTAACTTTTTAATTTTAGTTTTTTTACAACATCTTCAGCTTCATCAACTCCAATTAATCCTTGCTTGTTTTCTACACCTATAAATTGCAACCAATTAAATAAACTTCCATAAGGTTGATTTTCTATAAAATCTCTCCAATCTTCTAAAAACAAACTACTTACTGGGTGCTTTTTTACAGAATCGTTAGTGGTTACAGGAAATGCAAAATGCAAATCTGGGTGTTGTAATTTACTGCATTTTATGTTACAGGCATCTGTATCATCAGAAAAATTACATAATAAAAATTGTGCATATGCAATTGCCATTGGCAAGGCTCCAGAACCTTCTTTACCTACAAACAATTGTGCATGTGGAACTCTACCATTTTCTGCAGATTTTTGCAGATGATTTTTAATGTGATCTTGACCTATAATTTGGTTAAAAAGCATAGGCAAATATAAAGCATTCGTAAATTTTAACTTTAGATTTTGTAAATTTAATGCACAGAATTAAATAAATATTGATGAAAAAAACCTTACAAATTTTAAATGGAATTGCTTTTGTGTCTGTTATTGTAATAAATTATTTATCGAACACAGGCCTAATGAATGGAAAAACCATAGGTACTGTTTCAGATAATATCAACTCCCTTTTTACTCCTGCAGGTTATGCTTTTTCAATATGGGGCTTAATTTACTTGCTTTTACTAGGCTTTATAATCTACCAAGGAAGAAGTCTTTTTGTAAAAGTGTCTAATGATGATTTTATCTTAAAAATAGGATATTGGTTTATTATTTCTTGTATTGCAAATAGTGCTTGGGTTTTTTGTTGGATTTATGGTTACACAGGTATTTCGTGTCTTTTTATTTTTCTATTATTGATTTCATTATTAAAAATTGTACTCAATAATAATATGGAGATGTTTGATGCTTCAAAGTCTACCATTGTTTTTTTATGGTGGCCTTTTGTAATTTATAGTGGTTGGGTAACTGTTGCAAGTGTTGCAAATGTATCTTCTTATTTGGTAAAAATAAATTGGAATGGTTTTGGTTTATCACCAGAAAGATGGACAATTATTATGATAATTATTGCAACAACAATAAATGCAACTGTTATTTTTAAAAGAAACTTAAGAGAGTTTGCATTAGTAGGTGCTTGGGCACTAATTGCAATTGGTGTAGCCAATACAAATAGTTTTTCGGTTGTTGCAAATACTGCGTTTTCAGCAGCAGGATTACTTATTATTTTAGCACTTTATCATGGTTTTAAAAACAGAAAAACTAACCCTTTTTATAAGTTAATGTTTCAAAAATAGCTATCGAAAACGATATCTTATTTTTTAAGATTTCAATTTCGCCAAACTTAAATAAAAAAGTATTTTTGTTAAAAAGCCATATTTAAATTATGAAGACCTTAAACGATTTTAATTTTAAAGATAAAAAAGCCATTATTCGTGTAGATTTTAATGTGCCCTTAAACGATAAATTTGAAGTTACAGATACCACAAGAATTCAAGCTGCAAAACCTACTATAATTAAAGTTTTAGAAGATGGAGGGAGTTGTGTTTTAATGTCTCATTTAGGACGTCCAAAAGGGAAACAACAAGAATTTTCTTTAGAGCATATTGTAAAATCTATTGTAAGTATTGTTGGGTGTAATGTAAAATTTGTTTCAGATTGTGTAGGTCCAAAAGTTGAAGAAGCTGTTGCAAGTTTAGAACCAGGAGAAATTTTATTATTAGAAAACTTGCGTTTTTACGAAGAAGAAACCAAAGGTGATGTAAACTTCGCAGAACAACTTTCTAAATTTGGAGATATTTATGTAAACGATGCTTTTGGAACAGCTCACAGAGCACATGCATCAACCACAATTATTGCTCAGTTTTTTGATGATAACAAATGCTTTGGTAATTTATTAGCTAGAGAAATAGAAAGTATAGACAAGGTTTTAAACAACTCAGAAAAGCCTGTTTTAGCTATTTTAGGTGGTGCAAAAGTATCTTCTAAAATAACAGTAATTGAAAATATTTTAGACAAAGTAGATCATTTAATTATTGGTGGTGGTATGACTTTTACCTTCGTAAAAGCAAATGGTGGCAACGTAGGTGATTCAATTTGTGAAGATGATAAAATGGATTTAGCTTTGGATATTTTAAAACAAGCAAAAGCCAAAAACGTACAAATTCATATGCCTGTAGATGTAATTGCTGCAGATGATTTTTCTAATGATGCTAAAACTCAAGTTATAAACGTAAACCAAATTCCTGAAGGTTGGCAAGGTTTAGATGCTGGGCCAAAATCTTTAGAAATTTTTGATGATGTTGTAAACTCTTGTAAAACCATTTTATGGAATGGTCCATTAGGTGTTTTTGAAATGGAGCCTTTTGCA
>CAXBAC010000312.1:0-2918 GCA_963973485.1 uncultured Polaribacter sp.
ATTAGTGAAGAAATTCCTAGAGCATTAACTAAAATTTTTGAAGTCTATTCTGCCATTTCAAAAGAAGAGTATGATAAGAATATTAAGGACCTTTCTCCAGAAGACGCCATTACCTATTTAGAAAATAAATATATAGAAATCGAATTTTTATTTGGCACTAATTTAGGTATTCGAGAAAAGGATATTTACGCGATTGAAAACATTATTATAGAAAAAGAAAATGGTGATAAATTAAGAGATTTTGGAAAAATGATTTTGAAACTCTTTCCTAGTTCTCCTCTTGGTGATTATTATATAGGTAGGTATTACGAATCTGGTAAAATGTTTAAAAAAGCACTAAAATATTATAAAATTGGCTATGGTAAAATGGATCCTTCAGATAGAAATGCAGATGCTTTTTATGAAAACATTTTAAGATTAGGAGGCCAATAGACGGCTTTATTTTTTAGGCAAAAAACGATACGTAAATCCTGCACCTAAAAATAACCCTTCATTATCACCTATTTGAAAATCTAATTGAAAATTGTTGTGTACCAAATAATAAAAACCTGTATCAAAAGATAAACTTAAAGCATTATCAAATTGACCAAAAGGCTCTACAAATATGCCAAAATTTTCATTGTAAGCATAAGTGATATTAAAAACATATAAACCAATTGCATCAAAATTTTCATCAAAATTGGCTCCTAAATTTACTGTCCAGTTCAATTTTTCTGTAAAATTACTACTTAGGGTATATATGGCTTGAGAGCCAAACTCAAGATTATCAATAGGTAAGTTTATAGATAGTTGTAATGCTGATGAAAACCTACTCTCCACTTTATTTAAGCGAATTCTAGATCCTAAAGAAAAAGCAGACAATTCATTATTGCCATTTTGAGCTGTGTATGCAATGCCTGAATTTAGTTCCATTGAACTTGTAATTCCGTATCTAAAGTAGGAATTGAGCAAAAACACATCAAAAGTATTCAAAAAATCTACTCCTGGTTGTATTTGAAAAACAGTATTGTCCACCAAATTAGATGAAAGTGCTTGACCTGGCCTATCTGAAGACAAACTACTTTCATTCTGAGCAAAAATTGCAGATGTTATTAATAAAAATAGAATTACAAGTGAATGCTTCATGTTACTCTTTTATCAACTCTATTCTATCTTCTTTAATATCAATCAATTTTTGCTTGTATAAATTACCAACCGCTTTTTTAAATGCTTTTTTACTCATTTTCATGTGAAAACGAATGGAATCTGGAGAACTTTTATCTGTTAATAATAAAAAACCTTCTCTACTATCTTTTAACTTTTGGAGTACTTTATCTACATCAGCATCAATAACATTTCTAAAACCTTGTGGTCTTAATGAAACATCTATTTTATCATCTTCACGAATTTTTTTGATATAGCCAGTAACCTCCATATTTTCTTCTAAAGGCTGAAATACTTCACTTCTAAAAAGTAAACCCTCAAACTCTTCGTTAATTAAAACAACATAGCCTAAACCTGTTTCTGTTTCTATTACTAAATTAACTTTATCTCCTTCTTTTAAGTCCATTTCATTGTCACTTAAATATTGTTCATCTTCACTCATAATCTTTATTTTATAAATTTAAAATAGTTTTTTAAAATGGTATCGTTCTCTAAACTTGGCGTAAATATTTCTAAAATTTTTGGCTTGTTTTCATTATCAAAAAATCTTTCTAAAGCTTTTTGAACTGTAGTTGTAGAATACGCTTTGTAATAATCAAAATTAAACATTTTACTTAAATGTTCTGCAGTTAAACAATGTGGTGTTTCAAAATAGGTAGCTGCATTTGTTGATGAAGGCCCAGGAATAATTTTAAAAATACCTCCACCTGAATTATTGATTAGTATAACTCTAAAGTTTGATGGAATATTTTTATTCCAAAGTGCATTAGAATCATAGAAAAAGCTCAAATCTCCTGTAATAAAAATCGTTTGTTTTTGAGCTACAAAAGCTGCTCCTATTGCTGTTGATGTACTACCATCTATACCACTTGTTCCTCTATTACAAAAAACCTCTAAACTATTAGAAATAGTAAACATTTGCACATATCTAATAACAGCACTATTACTTACTTGCAATATACTATTTTGAGGAATTCGTTCTAAGATTTGCTCGTAAACTTTTAAATCTGAATGCTCAATTTTAGCTAAATACTCAGCATGTTTTATTCTTCTTTCATCTCTAATTTTCAACCATTTTGGTTGATAGTTACTTTCTTTTTTAGAAATGATTGCATTAAACTTTGAGAAAAAATCTACAGGTGATGTTTGTATAAATTCGGTTAAACAGAAAAAAGTATTGGTTGCTTTCTTTTCATCGATATTCCAATGATGTTTTGGTTGATAATCTCTTAAGAAACGTTTGATGCGTTTAGAAACAATCATGCCTCCAAAAGTAATTAATACATCTGGTTTTAACTCTTGAAACTCATCATCTTCTAAAGAAAATATCAATTGATCTATTGCGTTTATAGCTTTATTATGATGTAAATTAGAGGTGGTTTCTGTAAGGAATATAACAGAATCATCTTCTGAATAAATATCCATTAATTGATGTAAAGCTTCATCTGGATAATTTACCCCAATAACCAACATTTTTTTATCGGCATTGTTCCAAATTTTAGCTAAGTTTTCATAATCTATATGAGAGTTATCTAAAGAACTCATACTAATGTTTGGAAAGTGAAAATCTTCTAAAACTTCAACAGTTTCATACAAAGGTTCATCAAAAGGAATATTGATATGTACAGGGCCTTTTTGTGTTGTTGCTATCTGTAAAGCCTCCCCTATTAACTGTGCATTTTTTGCTTTAAATTTTGTGTTTTCTATGAGGTTAGCAGAAAAAAGAATATGATTTTCAAAAACGTTTTCTTGCCTAATTGTTTGTCCATCACCAA
>CAXBAC010000313.1:0-2916 GCA_963973485.1 uncultured Polaribacter sp.
AGGTTTGATCGAAAACACTAAAACCATATCTATAACCTACAAAAATTTCATTATTCATATCTAGCCAATTTTCGTAAGCATTGTAGTTAAAACCAAGTCTAATATAACTTCCTTTAGCTGTTGAATTTGTGTAATCTTCTTGTGTAGTTTCATCTTCGTAACCAATTTCGGTAGCAATAAAAAAACGCTTTGAAACTCTATAATCTGCTAAAATTTCGAAACCTGAGTTGTAAGAACCATCTACAGCAGCTTTAATGGGCTTGCTAATGTCTATTCCTAACCGTAAACCATAAGGAGATTTGTAAATAATTGAATCTACTTTTAAATCGGTTTCTTCTTGTTGATTTTGAGCAAAACCATCCACCAAAATAAAAAAGAAAAAGAGGCTAATGAAAAATCTGTACATGTGCTTCATTTTGATTTTCTATAGAGGTTAATGTTTTAGGTTCAAAATCGGTTATCCAAGTGTTGTCAGATGAAAATGTAACATCACTAAAAACAACTTTATAACCACAAGAACGAGATACATATTCGTTATTTGGAGTGTATTGAATTGTAAATTGATTTACTACATTATTTTTAGAAAAATTATAAACAGTTTCTGTGTTTGCTGTATTTAAAGGGATAAAAAGCGAGTCTAAACTTGCGTTTACAAACAAACTGTCTTTTCCTTCTGCCCAAACATAAAGGTTGTCTACAGTTTTTACAGCCTCTCTATCTGAAGCATCATAAAAACGTAGAATTAAATTAGGAGTTATAGGATTTTGAGTGCAAAAATCGTCTTTTTCACAACTCAAAAAAGTAAAAAATATAAGACCTAAAAAAACAAATGTTTTTTTCATGTTATTCTTCTACTTCTACAATTTTGTTAATGGCTTCTGCCAATTTAAAGTCTAGATCAGTAACACCATCTGCATCATGTGTGGTTAATGTTATGTCTAGTGTATTGTATACATTTGTCCATTCTGGATGATGATTTAATGCCTCACACTCAAAAGCAATTCTGTTCATGGCAGAAATACAATCTTTAAAATTATCGAACTCAAAATCGGTATGTAAAGCATCTTCATAAAACTCCCAATCAGGATAGTTTTCTAATTTTAAATTAATTTCTTTGTCTGTAAGTTTTTTCATCTTGAATATTATTAATGATTGTTCTTATTGTTATTGCTAAAATAAAATGATTTTCTTTAAATAAGTGTTAAACAAGTTTTATTTCTCAAATAAAACCACAGTTTCAATGTGGCTTGTATGAGGAAATTGATCTACCAAACTTATTTTTTTAATTTCATAACCAGCTGCTCTTAATAACTCTGTATCTCTAGCCTGTGTTGCAGGATTGCAAGATACATACACCATTCTATCTGCGTTTAAATTGATGATTTTCTGTAGTGTTTTTGGCACAATTCCAGCTCTAGCAGGATCTAAAATTATCGTTTTTATTTTATCCTGAAATTCAGGATGATGATTTAAAAACTTTCCAACATCTGCTGCATAAAACTCTAAACCTTCAATTTTATTTCTTTTGGCATTCTTTTTTGCATCTTCTATTGCTGATGCAACAATATCTACACCAACAATTTTTGCATTATCGCTTTTTGAGGCAACAATTTGCCCAATAGTTCCTGTACCACAGAATAAATCCATAACTACAGTATTATCTACTTTACTTTTATCTTCTAAAACGTATTCAACTACTTTTGAATATAATTTTTCTGCAGATTTTGGATTTGTTTGAAAAAAGCTTTTCATGCTGATTTCAAAATTTAAGCCTAGTAGTTCTTCTACAATTTTATCTTTTCCGTAAACCAAGTCTATGCTTCCAGAAGTAGCAATGGTTCTATCACCAACTTCATCATTAATAGTGTGTAATAAACCAGCAACTCTATCACCAAAAAGATCTACTAAAAAAGTAGCAAATTTATTTAAATCAAACTTTGGTAAGTCATAAGAAGTAGTCACTAAATTAAATAATAACTCATTGGTTTTAAAAGATTTTCTAACCACAAAATACCTGAAAAAACCTTCTTTTCTAGGCCCATGCCAAGGATCTAAACCAGTATCTAAACAATATTTTCTGATGTTTTTTAAGTTGTCTTCAAATTCCTTATCAAATAAACCAGAATCTTTTTCAAGATTATCTCCCATCCACCAGACTCCACGTCTTTTAAAGCCTAAGGTAAACTCATCTTTATCTTTTTTTGCAACTCTGTCATATCCAATTGCAGAAAAACCATATTCCATTTTATTTCTGTAATGAAACACGTTTGGAGAGGTGATAAATTCATCAAATAAATCTTCGATATTTTCTACTTTACCAATTCTTTTAAAGAGTGATAGAGTGCTTTCTTTTTTATATTGATGTTGCAATTCAATAGGCAATTGAATGTAAGGTGCTCCAGGAATGTCTTGAAAAGGAACTTCGACTTCATTTTCAGACGGCTCTAAAACATCTATTAATTTAGCTTCTGCATATTTTTTGCTCGTTTTTTTAATTTGAGCTTTCACCAATTGTCCAGGTAAAGTGTTAGGTACAAAGATTACAAAACTTCCTTCTTCAGAATGAATTCTTGCAATTCCTTTCCCTCCAAAAGCATAATTTTCTATTTTAAGTTCTAAAACTTGATTTCTTTTTACAAACTTGTTGCGTTCTCTTTCTGGCATTCTTATTTATTTGAATTGCAAAATTAGGAAAATAGAAGAGTTATTAGATTAATTTCTTACTTTTGTTGCTCTTCGAGGATGATTTCTTTCCCACGCTGAATTTCTGACCAATTTAAATTGGAGTCTCAGAAGGATAAAGGTAGAACAGGAATGGTTATTTTATTAATTTAAAACATTTAAAAATGGCTGTTTTAGACAAGTTAACATCGCAACAAGCGATTGAATTAGAAAACAAATATGGTGCACACAATT
>CAXBAC010000314.1:0-2906 GCA_963973485.1 uncultured Polaribacter sp.
GGCTTTAAAATGGATTGAGTCAGATTCTTTTGCAGAACGTTTAATTGCTTTTGCAGCTGTAGAAGGTATTTTCTTTTCAGGAGCTTTTTGTTCTATTTTTTGGTTAAAGAAAAGAGGTTTACTACCAGGGTTAACTTTTTCTAACGAATTAATTTCTAGAGATGAAGGTATGCACTGTGATTTTGCTGTACACTTACATAATAATCACATTGTAAATAGAGTGCCTAAAGATAGAATTAAAGAAATTATTGTAGATGCATTAGATATCGAAAGAGAATTTGTAACAGAGTCATTACCAGTGAGTTTGATTGGTATGAATGCAAAATTAATGACACAATACTTAGAATTTGTAACAGATAGATTGTTGTTAGAATTCGGTTGTGAAAAAGTGTACGATGCTACAAATCCATTTGATTTTATGGAGATGATTTCCTTAGAAGGTAAAACAAACTTTTTCGAAAAAAGAGTTTCAGAATACCAAAAAGCAGGAGTAAAATCTGGAGGAACAGGAAGTATTAGTTTCGATTCAGATTTCTAGATTACAAAACGTAATTCTTTAAAATAAAACACGTTCTGATTTTTTAAATCAGATAAAAAATAAAAGCCGCCCAAAATGTGGATGTTTTTTCGGCTAAATAAATAAGTATTAAAATAAAATAAACAAACCTATGTACGTAGTTAAAAGAGATGGCAAGAAAGAGCCAGTGATGTTCGATAAGATCACTGCTAGAGTAAAAAAAATGTGTTATGGATTAAACAAAATTGTAGATCCTGTAAAAGTAGCCATGCGTGTTATAGAAGGTTTGTATGATGGTGTAACTACTTCAGAGCTAGATAATTTAGCTGCAGAAACTGCTGCTACTATGACTACTGCACATCCAGATTATGCACGTTTAGCAGCAAGAATTGCAGTATCTAACTTGCATAAAAACACAAAAAAGTCATTCTCAGAAACTATGGATGATTTGTATTTTTATGTAAACCCACGTACAGGAAAAAAGGCACCATTATTAGCAGATGATGTGTATGATATTATAAAAGCGAATGCAGAAAAATTAGACTCAACAATCATCTACAACAGAGATTTTAACTACGATTATTTTGGTTTTAAAACTTTAGAACGTTCATACTTATTAAAGTTGAATGGTCAAATTGCAGAACGTCCACAACATATGTTAATGCGTGTTTCTATTGGTATTCACAAAAACGATATTGATGAAGCTATTTCTACATACGAGTTAATGAGTAAAAAATACTTTACGCATGCAACTCCAACTCTTTTTAACTCAGGTACACCAAAACCACAAATGTCTTCTTGTTTTTTATTACAAATGCAAGATGACAGTATAGAAGGTATTTACGATACGCTTAAGCAAACTGCAAAAATTTCACAATCTGCAGGAGGCATAGGTTTGTCTTTACACAATATTAGAGCTACAGGCTCTTACATTGCTGGTACAAATGGTACAAGTAATGGTATTGTACCAATGTTGCGTGTTTTTAATGATACTGCACGTTATGTAGATCAAGGAGGAGGAAAACGTAAAGGTTCTTTTGCAATGTATTTAGAACCTTGGCATGCAGATATTTTCGACTTTTTAGATTTAAAGAAAAATCATGGTAAAGAAGAAATGCGTGCAAGAGATTTATTTTATGCAATGTGGATTTCTGATTTATTTATGAAACGTGTTCAAGAAGATGGTGAATGGACGTTAATGTGTCCTCATGAGTGTCCTCATTTATATGATACGTATGGAGAGGAGTTTGAGCGTTTGTATACAAGTTACGAAGCTGCTGGTAAAGGAAGAAAAACCATTAAAGCTCGTGAATTATGGGAGAAAATTCTAGAATCTCAAATTGAGACTGGAACTCCTTATATGTTATATAAAGATGCAGTAAACAGAAAAACAAACCAGAAAAATTTAGGTACAATTCGTTCTTCTAACTTATGTACAGAAATTATGGAGTACACTGCAAAAGACGAAGTTGCTGTATGTAACTTAGCTTCTATTGCATTGCCAATGTTTGTTTCTGAAAGAGAAAATGGAGAAAAATATTTCAATCATAAAAAATTATTTGATGTAACTAAAAAAGTTACTCGTAATTTAGATACAGTAATTGATGCAAACTTTTACCCAGTAAAAGAAGCAGAAAACTCAAACTTTAGACACAGACCAGTAGGTTTAGGTATTCAAGGTTTAGCAGATACATTTATCAATTTACGTTTACCTTTTACAAGTGAAGAAGCTAAGAAACTGAATCAAGATATTTTTGAAACGATGTATTTTGCTGCTGTAACTTCATCAATGGAGATAGCAAAAGCAAAAGAACCATATTCAACATTTAAAGGTTCTCCAATGTCTGAAGGTGAATTCCAATTTAACATGTGGGGTGTAAATGATGATGAATTAAGTGGAAACTGGGATTGGGCAAAACTACGCAAGCAAGTAATGAAACATGGAGTTAGAAACTCGTTATTAGTTGCGCCAATGCCAACAGCATCAACATCACAAATATTAGGAAACAATGAAGCGTTTGAGCCATACACTTCTAATATTTATACAAGAAGAGTTTTATCTGGTGAGTTTATTGTAGTAAATAAGCACTTACTAGAAGACTTAGTAGAATTAGGATTGTGGGATAATGATATGAAAGAAAGCATTATGCGTGCAAATGGTTCTATACAACACATAGAAGAAATTCCTGCTGATTTAAGAGAATTGTACAAAACAGTTTGGGAAATGAGTATGAAAGATATTATTGATATGGCACGTCATAGAGGATACTTTATCGATCAATCTCAATCGTTAAACTTATTCTTAAAAGATCCAGATTATGGTAAATTAACATCAATGCATTTCTATGCTTGGAAAAAAGGTCTTAAGACAGGTATATATTATCTTAGA
>CAXBAC010000315.1:0-2885 GCA_963973485.1 uncultured Polaribacter sp.
ATTTGTGATGAAATTCATCATATTAATCATTAATTCAAAAGTTCTTCACTTATCTTTGCTTCAATATGCAATCACTCCAAAAGAATAAAAATGGCAAATAGTATTAAAAGTCAAGAAGAAATATTAGCTAAGTTAAATATTTATGAACTAAATGAAATGCAGAATACCGCAATTTCGACTATTGAAAATAATGCAAACACAATTCTTTTATCACCTACAGGTACAGGAAAAACACTTGCTTTTTTACTACCTACTTTAAATAGTATAGATGCTGATAACGAAAATATACAAGCCTTAATTTTAGTGCCTTCTAGAGAGTTAGCAATACAAATTGAACAAGTAATTCGTGAAATGGGTACTGGTTTTAAAGTAAACGCTGTTTATGGAGGGCGTTCAATGGCTAAAGATAAAATTGAAATTAAACATACACCAAGCATATTAATAGGAACTCCTGGTAGAATTTCTGATCATTTTGCAAATGATCGTTTTTCAAAAGAAAGTATTCATACTTTAATATTAGACGAGTTTGATAAATCTCTAGAAGTAGGTTTTGAATACGAAATGAGAGGTATTATTAATCAATTACCGAATTTAAAAAAACGTATTTTAACTTCTGCAACTCAAAATGAAGCTGTTCCAGATTTTGTGCAATTGCATAAACCAAAGGTTTTAAATGATGTTACAGATAAAAAATCAAAAAAGTTAGACATAAAAATAGTTAGCTCTCCATCAAAAAATAAAAATGAAACTTTAGCTTCTTTATTACATTTTATAGGTAATGAACCTGGTATTATTTTTTGCAATTTAAAAAGTAGTATAGATAATGTTAGTAATTTTTTAAGCTTAAAAAAGATAACTCATAGTTGCTTTTCAGGAGGTATGGAACAAAGAGATCGTGAGCGGTCTTTAATTAAATTTAGAAACGGAACAAGTAAAATTTTAGTTGCTACAGATTTGGCTGCTAGAGGTATAGATATTCCTGAAATAAAATACATTGTACATTATGAATTGCCAGAACGTATTGAGGAATTTACCCATAGAAATGGAAGAACAGCAAGAGTAAATGCAAAAGGAACCGCTTATGTTTTAAAGTGGAAAAAAGAAAATTTACCTGAATTTATTAAAGGAGCAACCAATTTAAATATAACTAGTTCAAACAAATTAAAACCAAACTTTTGGGAAACTTTGTTTATTTCTGGAGGTAGAAAAGATAAAATTTCTAAAGGAGATATTGCTGGTTTATTCTTCAAAAAAGGAAATCTTAATAAAGATCAATTAGGTGTTATAGAGTTAAAACAAGATTGTGCTTTTGTTGCAGTGCCAATTTCTGAAGCTAATAGACTTGTAGAAGGTTTAAATAATGTGAGACTTAAAAATAAAAAAGTTCGAATTTTTGTAGTTTAAATACAGTAGTTCAAACGAATTAAGTTTAAAAATTTTCTTATCATAAAAAAACTTAGCAATTAATTTTTAAGATGATTAAACATTCTTAAATTTACTCATTCACACTTTTAATAAAATATGTTAGAGTTAGCAGGAATAATTATATTAGGAATATTAGCACAATGGGTAGCTTGGAAATTTAAAATACCAGCAATTTTACCACTAATTCTTATAGGCCTTTTAGTAGGACCAATAGCTGCTGAATATTTAAGTCAAGATGGTTCTAAATGGATTGAACCTATTTGGAATGGTGAAAAAGGCTTGTTTCCTGGAGAAAGCTTATACTATTTTGTTTCTTTAGCCATAAGTATCATTCTTTTTGAAGGTGGCTTAACTTTAAAAAGAAGTGAAATTAAAAATGTTGGGCCAGTAATTACTAAATTAATCACCCTTGGTTCAGCAATTACTTTTTTTGGTTCAGGTATAGTTGCACATTACATTTTTGGTTTAGGTTGGGATCTTTCTTTTCTTTTTGCAGGTTTAATTATTGTAACAGGCCCAACTGTAATTACACCAATTTTAAGAAATATTCCTCTTAAAAGAGATATATCTACTGTTTTAAAATGGGAAGGTATTTTAATTGATCCAATAGGTGCTTTAGTAGCAGTATTGGTTTTTGAATTTATAAGTGTTGGAGGTGGAGGAGGCTTTACCAAGACTGCTTTAATAGAGTTTGGTAAAATTCTTTTATTTGGTACTACATTTGGTTTTACGTTTGCACATGCGTTAATGTATGCCGTAAATAAAAAGTTAATTCCACATTATTTATTAAACGTAGTTTCTTTATCAACAGTATTATTAGTTTTTGTAGAATCTGAAGTTTTCGCTCACGAATCTGGTTTATTGGCTGTAGTTGTTATGGGGATGGTTTTAGGAAACGGAAACTTAAAAAACTTAAAAGAATTATTGTATTTCAAGGAGTCTTTAAGTGTGCTATTAATCTCAATTTTATTCATCTTACTAGCTGCAAACATTAATATGTCAGACTTAATGTTGTTGTATACTTGGAAAACTGCTGCGTTATTTGCAATTGTTGTTTTTATAATTAGACCATTATCAGTTTTTGCAAGTACAATGAACTCTCGTTTAAAATTAAACGAAAAACTATTTATAAGTTGGGTTGGGCCAAGAGGTATTGTAGCAGCTGGTATTGCTTCTTTATTTGGTAGTAAATTATTAAAAGCAGGAGTAGAAGGCGCAGAATATATTACACCTTTGGTGTTTATGATTGTTTTAGGAACCGTACTTTTAAATGCAACAACTGCAAGATTATTTGCAAAATTAGTAGGTGTTTTTCTAAAAAGTTCTAATGCTATTTTAATTGTTGGAGCATCAAATCCATCAAGATTAATTGCTAGTTTTCTTAAAGATAAAGGTAAACGAGTAGTTATTATTGACTCTAATAAAAACTTTATTAATCAAGCAAAAGATGAAGATTTAGA
>CAXBAC010000316.1:0-2883 GCA_963973485.1 uncultured Polaribacter sp.
TTCCATTGTAAATGCCTTGTGTGTCACCTTTAATTTTTAGTGTATTTAAATGCAGCATTAAAGATGTTTTCTTTGAGTTGATATTCCAATTAGAGGATTTTAATTCATTAAAACTATATTCATTTTCTAGTGAATTGTAATCAGAATAATTATAACCTAAAGGAATTTCTAAAGCAACATTAAATTGATTTCCTTTTATGAGTCCGTCATCAAAAAAATCAACATAGCTCCAACCAGAATTTATTGAAAATTTATCAAAATCATATCCTAAGTTCATGTGAGGTAATATAAAAGCACCACCTCCATCTGGAGCACCAGCACCACCTCCACCACCAAAATGGAAGCCAGAATCGATATAAAAACGCTCTCCTAAATACTTTTTAATTCCTGCGTTTACACCAAAAGTAAAAAAACCACCTCTTTCTCCAGTAACAGCTCCATAAATACCAACACCTGCATAAGCCCAATTATTAAGCATTAAATTGTAGTGAATACCTGTAAATCCCATATTGGCTTCATTTGGAATACTTGTTTCAGGCATTTTTATCGATAGAAAATCTAATTTTCCAAACGCATTTTGATTTTTTCTAATTGATATCTCTTCTGATTGAGAAAATATCAATTGAGAAATTAACACGGCTAAAATTAAAACAATATTTTTTTTCATTTTTAATTCTTTTCTATAGTTATAACAACTGTTTTTGAAGTTGGTGTATTACTTGTAGTTGCAGTACTTTTAATAGGTACAAGCACATTAGCTTCTGGAAAGTATGTTGCTGTACATTGTTTTGGGATATTGTAAGGCACTACTAAAAAACCTTGAGCTTCTCTCACTTCACCTTCAAAATGACTTTTTAAATTTACTTTATCTAACTTTTCGAGACTTAAACTCTGCATGTCTTCTGCATTCATAAAGATAATTCTTCTTTCATTTAAAACGCCTCTATACCTGTCATTTAAACCATATATGGTAGTATTGTATTGATCGTGCGTTCTTATAGTCATCATTATAAATTCATTTTCAGATAATTTAATATCAGAAATTGCATTTATACTAAAATTGGCTTTCCCTGTACTTGTAGGTTTAAAGTTATTTTCTCTAGCGTTGTTTGGTAAATAAAATCCGCCATCTTCTCTAACTCTAGTGTTATAATTTTCGAATCCAGGAATTGTAGCTTCAATTTTATCACGTATGTAATCGTAGTTAGAAATCAGTTTATTCCAATTTGTAGTCGATTTTTTTAACGTTGCATTTGCTAAACCTGCTACAATTGCAGCTTCACTAAGTAAATCTTCTGAGCATGGATTTAAATGACCTTTTGATTTATGTACAATTCCCATTGAATTTTCAACCGATACAAATTGTTCTCCAGAACTTTGAAAATCTTTTTCAGAACGTCCCAAACAAGGTAATATTAAGGCCTTTTTACCGTGAATTAAATGGCTTCTATTTAATTTTGTAGATACATGTACAGTTAAATTGCAATTTCGAAGCGCAGTTGCAGTGTACTCAGTATCTGGTGTTGCAGAAACAAAATTACCTCCCATACCAAAAAATACTTTCGCTTTTTTAGCATGCATGGCTTTTATTGAGTTTACAACGTCAAAGCCATGTTTTCTTGGAGCTTTAAAATTAAATTCAGCATCAATTTTGTCTAAAAAACTGTCAGGCATTTTTTCCCAAATCCCCATGGTTCTATCACCCTGAACATTTGAATGACCACGAACAGGACAAGTTCCAGCACCTTTTTTACCAATGCTACCTTTTAACAATAATATATTTACAATTTCTCGAATATTATCAACTGAATTTTTATGTTGAGTTAAACCCATAGCCCAACAAATAATTATTTTTTTGTTGTTAATAATAAGATCAGCCGCTTTTTTAATTTCTGATAAAGTTAAACCAGTTTGTGGCAGTAAATACTCAATTGAATAGGTTTCTAAATCGTCTAATAAATCTTCTACACCATGTGTTTTTTCTTTTATGAATTTATAATCGAACACAGAACCTGTCTCTTTTTCCTCTTGTTCAATCATCAATTTAAGAATGATTTTTAAAAGAGCAACATCTCCATTTATTTTTACTTGTAAAAATATATCAGTTAAATCTTGGCCAGAACCAACCCATTTTAAAGGGTTTTGAGGATCTTTATAGTTCATTAAACCAACTTCTGGTAATGGATTTATAGTAATAATTTTACTATTATTTTTCTTAGCATCGCTCAATGCTTTTAACATTCTTGGATGATTTGTTCCTGGATTTTGCCCAATAACTATTATAACATCAGTATGATTAAAATCGTCTAAAGTAACAGACCCTTTACCAATACCTAATGTTTCTGAAAGTGCAGCTCCACTAGATTCATGGCACATGTTAGAACAATCTGGTAAATTATTTGTTCCAAATTGACGTACAAATAATTGGTATAAATATGCAGCTTCATTACTTGTTCTTCCTGATGTATAAAAAATGGCTTCATCTGGACTTGCCAATGAGTTTAATTCATCTGCAACTAAATCAAAAGCTTTTTGCCAAGAAATTTCTTTATAATGATTTGCACCTTCTGGTAAATATACTGGATGTGTTATTCGTCCTTTTTTGCCTAATTCAAAATCAGAAAGTTTAGAAAGATTACTTACAGAAAACGTTGCAAAAAACAGGGGAGATACTTTGTTTTTAGTAGCTTCTTCTGCAACTGCTTTAGCTCCATTTTCGCAATATTCTGCTAAAAAAGCTCTTTTTTCATCTGGATCTGGCCAAGCACAACCAGGGCAATCAAAACCATATTTTTGATTTAGGTTTTTTAGCAAACCAATACCTTTAACCAAACCAACTTCATTTTTAATATGTTTTATAGAAGATGTAATAGCTTTAAAACC
>CAXBAC010000317.1:0-2870 GCA_963973485.1 uncultured Polaribacter sp.
GCAGCACAATGATATAAATGTTTTACACCAATAAAAGCAGATATCATTTCTGGAACGTTTGTAATATCGGCTTTAAACCATTCTATTTTTGAGAAAAGTGTAGTATCAGAAGTATAATATGAAAACACTTTTTTTACTTTTTCTAAAGACGATTTTGTTCTGTAAATAGCCCTTATGTTATCATTCTTTATGCTTAAATGATACAATAAATGCGAACCAACCAAACCTGTGCCTCCAGTAACTAAAATCATAGTACGAATTTAGTATATTTTGGTTGATAAACTTATATTTGCCAACTGATAAATTGATTACAATGAAGAATTTTATTGAAGAATTACAGTGGAGAGGAATGTTGCATGATAGCATGCCAGGAACTGAAGAACATCTTTTGGAAGAAATGAGAAGTGCTTATGTTGGTTTTGATCCAACAGCAGATTCTTTACATATTGGAAATTTGGTACCTATAATGTTATTAGCTCATTATCAAAGATGTGGTCATAGACCAATTGCTTTAGTTGGTGGTGCAACAGGTATGATTGGTGATCCTTCAGGAAAATCTGCAGAACGTAATTTGCTTGATGAAAAAACGTTAAGACACAATCAAGAATGTGTAAAAGCACAATTGAGTCAGTTTTTAGATTTTACATCAAAAGAAAAAAACGCTGCGATTCTTGTTAATAATTACGATTGGATGAAAGATATTTCTTTCCTAGAATTTATTAGAGATATTGGAAAACACATCACTGTAAATTATATGATGGCTAAAGATTCTGTAAAAAACAGAATTGGAGCTGAATCTAAAGACGGAATGTCTTTTACAGAATTTACCTACCAAATGGTTCAAGGTTATGACTTTTTGCATTTGTTTAGAGAAAATAGTACTACCATTCAAATGGGTGGTTCAGATCAATGGGGAAACATTACTACAGGAACTGAATTGATTCGTAGAATTGGAAATGGAAAAGGTTTTGCTATTACTTGTCCTTTAATTACAAAATCTGATGGTTCTAAATTTGGGAAGTCTGAAGGAGGAAATGTTTGGTTAGATGCTAATAGAACATCACCTTATAAATTTTATCAATATTGGTTAAATACATCTGACGAAGATGCAGAAAAGTATATTAAAATCTTTACTTTTTTAGATAAAGAAACTATAGATTCATTGGTTGCAGAACATGCAGCAGCACCTCATACACGTATTTTACAAAAGCGTTTAGGAGAAGAAGTAACTGTTTTAGTACATGGCAAAGATGAGTATGATAAAGCGATTGCAGCTTCTAATATTTTATTCGGAAAATCTACAGCAGCAGATTTAAAGTCTTTAAACGAACAAACATTATTAGATATTTTTGATGGTGTTCCTCAAGCTACAGTTTCATCTAATTTATTAGAAAATGGTTTAGATATGATTGCTGCTTTGGCTGCAGAGACGAATTTCTTAAAATCGAATGGTGAAGCAAGAAGAGCTTTAAAAGAAAATGCAATTTCAGTAAACAAAGAAAAAGTAAAAGAAGACTTTGTAATTACTAAAAACGACTTAATTGATGGTAAATACGTGCTTTTACAAAGAGGTAAAAAAACATATTACTTATTAATTGTATCATAAAATAAAGAGCTGAAAAAACTTTCAGCTCTTTTTAAGCACAAGAGATATATATAGAATCAACCTTACTGGCTGATGAATTTTCAAGTTTTGATAAAATTTGTAATTGGTTATATCTTAAATAGACATAACTATACAGTAATTTTATATTATTAAGTTGGTTGAGATTGAGTAGATTTATAAAAACCTTACAAAGCTATAGTCGTATACTTTATAAGTGAATTACAATTTTTTTAAATTTTATTCTACTTTATTTTAAAGCACCATTAAATTACAGCCTCTTATATCAGAATTATCAAACCTTCCAATAATTTCAAAAGTTCCATTATTGTGAGTTTTTCCTAAATCTTGTGTGGCAATAAAAGAGCACGAATTATAATTTGCGAGATCAATAATATTTATTCCACCTGTTTTTTCGTTTTCTTGAATTGTTAGCGCATCTTCTGTGTCTCTTGTTAGAACTTTCATCCAAGAAGGCGTTTCAAAAAGTCCATTTCCTTTAGAATATGCTTGACTTAACAATTCTGTCATTCCATATTCAGAGTGAATTTTATCAACAGAAAAACCTCTTTTTAAAATAGCATGCAATTCTTCTCTAATTAATTCTTTTCTTCTACCTTTCATACCACCAGTTTCCATAACAATGGTGTTATTTAATTCAAACTGATATTTTTCTACCAAATCTAATAAGGCAAATGAAACTCCAATCAATATAACTTTTTGACCATTTTTATTTAATTTGATAAGTTTTTGAATTAAATCTTCTACATTATTAAGGTAAAACCCACTTTCAGAGTTTTCACTTTTTTGAATTAAATCATTAACCATATATACCAAAGAAGAACCTTTTCTTTCTAAATAATTGGGTAAAAGCGCTAAGATTACATAATTTTTAATATCGCCATAAAATTGTGAAAATGCCTTTAAATAACTTGTTTTGTAATAATCGATGTCTGTTACAAAATGTTTGCTTGTTGTGCTTCCTGTTGTGCCAGAGCTAGTAAAAACTTCATCAATTTCTTCTAAAGAAGACAGTACTTTTTTAGATTTAAAAAACTGTATAGGTAAAAAAGGAATGTCTTGTATTTTAGTAATATCAGAAGGGTGAACATATAATAAATCGCAAAAAGAACGATAGACTTTATTGTTTTTAAATTGGTATTTAAAAACATCTAGAGTTACACTAGTAAATTCTTCTTTTGACTGTATGTTAAATATTTTATTTCTCATTGTGATAACACAAAAATAGTATTAAATTGACTATTCT
>CAXBAC010000318.1:0-2866 GCA_963973485.1 uncultured Polaribacter sp.
CGTTTTAAAATATAAAACGACACCTACAGTTATAACTAATAGTACAATAACACCTGCTAAAATGTGTAAAACATGCATAAATGTTATACCAATAATAAACGATGTAGAGACTGTACTCTCTGGACCTGTAAAAAATAATCCAATACTTTTTAATTGATTAAAACCAACATATTGTTGCCAAATAAAACCAATTCCTAAAGCTAAGGTTATCAATAAAAAAATAAGAGATAACTGTCTTTTATCTTTCTTTAAAAAATTTCTTGATAAGAATAGTGTAATACTACTTAATACTATTAAAACAGTACTTACAAAAAAGGCTTGAGGCAAATCAAAATCTACCCAGTCTTCGCGCTTCATACTTATTACATATGCACTTGTTAGGCCTGCAAAAAACATAACCATACTTATCATAGCAACCCATAACATTGGTTTTGCAGATTTCTTTTGAGCTGCTACGTATTCTTGTTCTAATGCTTGTTTTTCTATCATTATTAATGTAAAAATTTATCTACTACATATACTATTTGCACAACTGTAATATACAATACACTTGCAAGCATTAATTTTCTTGCATCTGTGTTTTGTTGCGATTTGTGCAATTTTAATCCATAATACAACATTACTACCCCCAATAAAGCCACAATTACAGCTGTTAAAGGATAAATATAAAACTCACCAGACAATTTTAAAACAGGTACAATTGAAACAAAAATCATAATTACTGTGTAAAATATAATTTGTTTTACTGCACTTTTATCTTTTGTATTCATTGGCAGCATATTAAAACCTGCCTTTTTATACTCTTCAAATTGCAACCAACCAATAGCCCAAAAGTGTGGAAATTGCCAGAAAAACTGAATCATGAAAAGCATTCCTGCTTCTATACCAAATTGATTTGTAGCTGCTACCCAACCCAACATAAAAGGAATTGCACCAGGAATTGCACCAACAAATACTGTTAATGGTGTTACCGATTTTAAAGGTGTGTAAACAGAAGTGTATAAAAAAATAGATATTGCCCCAAATAATGCTGTTTTTGGATTAATGCTATATAAAATTGAAAGCCCTGAAATAGTGAATAATACTGCAATTGTCATTGCTAAGTTAACAGACATTCTACCTGTAGGTAAAGGTCTGTTTTTTGTACGTAGCATTAATGCATCTGTATCTCTTTCTATAATTTGATTAAATGCATTTGAAGCACCTACCATAAAAAAACCACCTAATGCTAATAATAAAAGCGTGGTATAATTTATTACATCAACAGCCAAAAGATATCCTGCAACAGAAGAAAAAACCACGCTTAAAGATAAGCCAACTTTGGTAAGCTGTTTTAAGTCTGATAAAAGCGTATCCATTGAAGTTTTTGTGTCTGAAATTACTGTTGAATTCATTTTACTACAACTATTTTGCAAAGATATTTGATAATTATGAATTTACCATGCTTTTATAACTTTTTGTGATTATAAAACATAAAAAAACCCACTCAAAATTTGAGTGGGAAAATTGCTATGAAAAAGAAAAAGTGTGATTTTCGAAAAAACCACATGCAAATATAAAATTTATTCTTCAGAAAAATAATTATACACTTCTTTTTTTCTTGATTTTTTTGCTTTTTTAAATATTTTTAAACCTTCTTGCATTGGTTTTAATGCTAATGCATTTTTATCGTAATAATAAACACTATCAAAAACCATAGGATTATTTAAAGTATGATTTGTTTTTAAATAAAGTGTGTCATTTGTTAGACGAAAAACACCTTTATTTACACACCTATATTCTCTATAAACTGTTTTAAACTCAAAAGTTTTGTCTGTAAACAGGGTTATTTTTGCATTTTGTGTAGTACTATCTTCTGTTTTAAAAACCATTTTCTTAGTTTTAAACACATTTTCATCATGGTAATTTATAAACAGATATAAAAAAACAGCATAAACTACAGCAATTATTAAAGGGTTAGCATCAAAAAGTTCTCTTTTTAAAGAAATTCCGTAAAGATTGTTAAAAAAAACAACTAGAAATACGATTATAAATAAAATTGCAAGCCCTCCAATAATTAATAATTCTGCAACACCAAAACAATAATCATCTGGATGAATCAAAAAGTAAAGAGGCAATAAGGCAATTAAAATAAGTAATAGGTATCTTTTTCTTATTTTCATTAGATTCCTTTTTCTGTTCTTATGTTTATATATAAGTCTGCAATGGTTGGGTTTTCTTTACAGCTTTTAATTTGATGAAACTCATCTCCAACAGTTACAAAACCAGTTTGTATCACTTTAAAATAAACTCCACACATATTAGTATTCCAAAATTCTTTAACAATTTTCATATCGTTAAAGCGAATTCCTAATTTATAACAAGGATTTCTTTGTAAGGTAGCTTCTAAAATGGCATCACCCACTTTAAAAGTATCACCAACATGAATGTTGGTTTCATCTAAATTATCAATCGTAAGGTTTTCTCCAAACATCCCTAAACTCCAATCTGATGCTGGAAATTTTGGCTTCCAAAAATCGTAATGTTTTAGAGAATAACCATAAATAGCTTGATTGATTCCTCCATGATGTTTTCTATCAGAAATCTCATCACCCTTTACCTCTTCTTTATCTAAAAATACAGACTCATTTACTGGGTATTTATAAATACCTGTTACTACTGTTTTATTTTTGTAAGTAACTTCTTTACGATCCCCAATATTTGTAGCGATAATTTTCATGGATTATTTCTTAGAAAATTTAGCCAATGCTTTTTTGGTAAAGTCAGATAAAACCAACTCACCAGAAACTGCAGCTCTTTCTGCTAAAAGTGTATCCCAATGATTGGTGTTTTGCCACAATACTTTTTTCATTTCTGCTATGGCTTT
>CAXBAC010000319.1:0-2848 GCA_963973485.1 uncultured Polaribacter sp.
GCTGTAATATATGTTGGTGCTTGTACTAATGTAATACCAATAGTTAACCATCTTGTGATTTGAGTAATCTTTTTACGCCCACTTTCTCCATCTTTCTGTAGTTTCTGTAAGTAAGGAACCGCAATTCCCATTAACTGAACCACAATAGATGCAGAAATGTAAGGCATAATACCCAAAGCCATAACTGATGCTCTTGCGAAAGCTCCTCCTGTAAATGCATTCAATAAACCTAAAAGACCACCATCTGTACTCTCTTTTAAAGCCGCTAGTTGTAATGGATCTACTCCTGGCAAAGGAACAGCCGCCATAAAACGATAAACTGCAATTAAACCGATTGTAAGAAGAATTTTATTCTTTAATTCCTCAATACTGAAAATATCTTTTAATCTATTAATAAAATTCATCATTTACAAAATCTTATAATGCAACAGCCTCACCTCCAGCTGCTTCAATAGCGGCTTTTGCTGATCCTGTAAATTTATGTACAGTTACGTTTAATTTAGCTTTTAATTCTCCACCACCTAATATTTTTACTAGGTCGTTTTTTCTAGCCAATCCATTAGCTATTAAATCATCTAAATTAACGGTATCTTTTACCTTTCCACTATCAACTAATAATTGTAATTTATCTAAGTTGATACCTTGATATTCCTTACGGTTTATGTTTGTGAAACCAAATTTTGGTACACGTCTTTGAAGTGGCATTTGCCCACCTTCGAAACCAATTTTTCTAGAATAACCTGAACGAGATTTTGCCCCTTTGTGACCTCTTGTAGAGGTACCACCATGACCAGAACCTTCACCACGTGCGATTCTTTTCTCTTTTTTAACAGATCCTTCTGCTGGTGTTAAGTTATGTAAACTACTCATTTTAAATATCTTATTTTAATTCCTCTACAGAAACTAAATGTGAAACATTATTTACCATACCTACTATTGATGGAGTTGCCTCGTGCTCAACAGTCTGGTTCATTTTACGTAAACCTAGTGCCTCTAAAGTTCTTTTTTGACTCTTTAAACGCCCGATTTGACTTTTTACTTGTGTAACTTTAATTTTTGCCATCTCTTTTAGATTTATCCGTTAAATACTTTTTCTAAAGATATACCTCTTTGTTTAGCAATAGAAGCTGCACTTCTTAACTGTAATAAAGCATCGAAAGTTGCTTTTACAGCATTGTGAGGGTTAGAAGATCCTTGTGATTTTGATAATACATCATGTATCCCAACTGATTCTAACACAATACGAACAGCACCACCAGCAATAACTCCAGTACCAGCAGATGCAGGCTTAATGAAAATTTTTGCTCCACCAAACTTACCTTTTTGTTCATGAGGTAAAGTTCCGTCTAAAATAGGTATTCTTACTAAATTTTTCTTTGCATCTTCAACAGCTTTTGCTATTGCAGAAGACACATCTTTAGATTTTCCTAATCCATGACCTACAACTCCATTACCATCACCAACAACTACGATTGCAGAGAAACCAAATGCTCTACCACCTTTTGTTACTTTAGTTACACGTTGTACGCCTACTAATCTATCTACAAGCTCTAATCCGCTTGGTTTAACTCTTTCTACGTTTTTATAACCTTGCATAATTTCTTAAAATTTTAAACCAGCTTCTCTTGCAGCGTCTGCTAATACTTTAACTCTACCATGGTATAAATAACCATTTCTATCGAAAGCAACTGTTTCTACACCTGCTTTAGTAGCTTTTTCAGCAATAGATTTACCAACTGCTGTAGCTGCTTCAACTTTAGTTGTTGCTTTTATATCTTTATCTCTTGATGATGCTGATGCTAAAGTAGCGCCATTTACATCGTCTATTAATTGAGCGTAAATTTCTTTGTTACTTCTATAAACCGATAATCTTGGTTTAGTAGCAGTACCAGAAATAATTTTTCTGATTCTACGCTTAATTCTTACTCTTCTTTGTAGCTTTGATAATGCCATAATACTATATATTATGCAGATTTACCTGCTTTTCTTCTTAATATTTCACCAACAAACTTAACACCTTTACCTTTATAAGGTTCTGGAGTTCTGAAAGAACGAATCTTTGCAGCAATTTGACCAACTAATTGTTTGTCAAATGAAGATAATTTAATGATTGGGTTTTTCCCTTTCTCAGAAATTGTTTCTACTTTAACTTCTGGAGCTAAGTTTAAAACAATATTATGAGAGAAACCTAAAGCTAAGTCTAATTTTTGACCTTGATTAGATGCTCTATAACCAACACCTACCAATTCTAAATCTTTAGTCCATCCTTTAGAAACTCCTTCAATCATATTACTGATTAAAGCTCTCATTAAACCATGTTGTGCTTTATGGTCTTTACTTTCTGAAGCTCTATCTAAAACGATAGTTTCTCCTTCAATTTTAACTGTAATTCCATCTGAAATTGTTTGAGACAATTCTCCTAACTTTCCTTTTACAGTTATTACATTGTCTTTAATGTTTACATCTACACCTTGTGAAATGCTAACGGGATTTTTTCCTATTCTACTCATCTCTCAAATTTTTTAATAAACGTAACATAAAACTTCTCCTCCAACATTTTCTTGTTTTGCTTTTTTGTTAGTCATAACACCTTTAGATGTTGAAACAATAGCAATACCAAGACCGTTTAATACTCTTGGCATCTCTGCAGAACCAACGTATTTACGTAAACCAGGTGTACTGATTCGTTGAATTTTTCTAATTACTGACTCTTTTGTGTCTTTATCATACTTTAAAGCTATTTTGATAGTTCCTTGAACTTTATCATCGTTAAACTGATAGCTTAAAATATAACCTTGATCAAACAAAATTTTAGTCATTTCCTTCTTCAAGTTTGAAGCTGGAATTT
>CAXBAC010000320.1:0-2767 GCA_963973485.1 uncultured Polaribacter sp.
TTATAGTATTTCTAAAAATAGTAAGTTTAATATGAGTCAAGTAAAAGAGAACAATACAGTAAAAGTAAATTACACAGGAAAATTAACTGATGGACAAGTTTTTGATAGTTCTGAAGGAAAAGAGCCTTTAGAAATTACTTTAGGGCAAGGAAAGTTAATTCCTGGTTTTGAAAAAGGTTTAATGGATATGAAATTGAACGAGAAAAAAACCATTACCATTGCTAAAGATGAAGCTTATGGTGATGTGAATGATGCCTTAATTCAAGAAGTAAAAAAAGAACAATTACCACAAGATATGACTCCAGAAGTTGGGATGGGATTAGTATCTAAAACTCCAGATGGACAAGAAATAAATTTATTAATTGTAGATGTAAAAGACGAAACGATTGTGGTTGATGGAAATCATCCTTTAGCTGGAAAAGATCTTGTTTTTGATTTAGAAGTTTTAGAAATTAAATAATATTTTTAAATAATTTTATAAATAACCTGACAGTTTTACCCAAAATTGTCAGGTTTTTTTATTATTTAATTGATTTGTACTGTGTTTCTTAAAGCAATGTTAAAAACCAACTTTTAAACTCATTGAATTCTTATATTTGTTTCATAACTAAATTTTATACCTAATTTATGAAAAAACTACTCGTTTTCTTTCTACTATTTTCAATGTACAGTAGTGCACAAAATGTAGATTTATCTTACTACCTACCAAATGAAAGGTACAATTCAGCAATTCCAACTCCAAAAGAAGTCATTGGTCATGAAGTTGGAGAATGGCATATTACACATGATAAATTAGTGGAATATATGAAAGCGCTTGCTGCTTCTTCAGATAGAATAACACTAGAAAATAGAGGTAAAACTTATGAAGATAGACCTTTATTATTACTTACTATTACATCACCAAAAAACCATAATAATTTAGAAACAATCCGTAAAAAGCATATAGATGCTACAAACGATGCTTCATTAAGTGTAGATAACCCAATAGTGGTTTACCAAGGTTTTTCTATTCATGGAAATGAACCTAGTGGCTCAAATGCAGCATTAGCTGTTGCTTATTATTTAGCAGCTTCAGAATCATCTGAAACTTTAGATTTATTAGAAAATACGGTTATTTTATTTGATCCTTCTTTTAATCCTGATGGATTACAACGTTTTGCATATTGGGCAAATACGAATAAGAGTAAAAATATCAACCCAGATCCAAATGATAGAGAATATGCAGAGATTTGGCCTAGAGGAAGAACCAACCATTATCAATTTGATATGAATAGAGATTGGTTACCTGTGCAATTACCAGAAAGTAAAGCAAGAATAGAAACTTTTCACAAATGGTTGCCAAATATTTTAACAGATCATCATGAAATGGGTAGCAATTCTAGCTTCTTTTTTCAACCAGGTATTCCTTCTAGAACAAACCCTTTAACACCACAAATGAATCAAGATTTAACTAAAGAAATTGCAACTTACCATGCAAAAGCTTTAGATAAAATTGGTTCTATGTATTACTCAGAAGAAAGTTTCGATGATTTTTATTATGGTAAAGGTTCTACTTTTCCAGACATTAATGGTAGTATAGGAATTTTGTTTGAACAAGCAAGTTCTAGAGGTCATGCACAAGAAACAGATAATGGAATTTTGACTTTCCCTTTTACGATTAGAAATCAGGCTACAGCAGCATTTTCTACTTTAGAAGCTGCTCGTAAAATGCGAAAAAAAATATTACAATACCAACAAGATTTTTATCAAGAATCTAGAGAAACAGGTAGTAAAAAAGCAATTGTTTTTGGTGATGAAAAGGATGCTGCAAAAACCTATCATTTAGCAGAGGTTTTACAAAGACATAAAATCAAAATCCATGAAGTAAAAGATGATTTTACTCAAAATGGAAAAAATTTCAAGAAAGGATACAGCTATGTTGTACCTATGAATCAGAAAAACCAACGATTGGTAAAAGCCATGTTTGATGTGAGAACAACTTTTAAAGATAGTTTGTTTTATGATGTTTCTGCTTGGACTTTTAATCATGCTTTTGATGTTGATTATGCAGAAAATATTTCGCTTTCTAAGGCTGGTAATGAAATTACTGACTTAAAAATGAAAAAAGGTGCAGTATCATTTAAAAGTGATTATGGATACTTAATGCCATGGAATGAGTTCTATGCTCCAAAAGCCTTAAATGCTATTTTACAAAAAGGTTTACGAGCAAAAGTTTCTATGAAAAACTTTAAAAATGCTGGTATTGCTTATGAATATGGAACGATTTTTATTCCTGTTCAAAATCAAGAATTAGATGCAGCAGAAATGTTTACTTTTTTAAATGAAGTAGCAGATGAAAGCCATGTAAATATTACAGGAGTTACCACAGGTTTAAATGATGGAATAGATTTAGGAAGTAATAATTTTAGAGCTATTACCAAGCCAAAAGTAGCGATGCTAGTTGGTGATGGAATTGCAGGAAATGATTCTGGAGAAATTTGGCATTTATTCGACCAAAGATTTGATATGCATTTAACGCGTTTAGATACGCGCTATTTTTCTAGAGTAGATATTAGTAAATATACGCATATCATTATTCCAAGTAGTGGTTTAGACAAAAATGCCGTAGAAAAAATTAAAACTTGGGTAAGAAATGGTGGAGTTGTTGTTGGTTATAAAAATACAGCAAGATGGATGGCTAGCAATAAAATGATCAACTTAAAATTTGATAGACCAAAAACAGATTCAATTACAAATGTTTCTTTTGAAAACAGATCGTTAAAATCTG
>CAXBAC010000321.1:0-2763 GCA_963973485.1 uncultured Polaribacter sp.
ATTAGTTCTACAGTTTCATCATCCATATAATGATAAAAAGCACCTGCAGCATTAGAACCTCCACCAACACAAGCAATAATAGTATCAGGATTTTCTTTTCCAGTTTTTTCTTTTAATTGCCACTTCATTTCTTCAGAAATTATAGCCTGTAAGCGAGCAACCATATCTGGATGTGGATGAGGGCCAACAACTGAACCAATTAAATAAAATGTTTCTGGGTTCTGAATCCAATAACGAATCGCTTCATTTGTAGCATCTTTTAATGTTTTAGAACCAGAACTTGCAGGAACCACTTTTGCGCCCAACATTTTCATTCGTGCAACATTTGGTGCTTGACGCACAATATCTTTTTCGCCCATAAAAACTGTACAATCCATACCCATTAATGCGCAAACTGTTGCTGTTGCAACTCCATGCTGACCTGCACCTGTTTCTGCAATAATTTTAGTTTTACCAAGTTTTTGAGCAATTAATATTTGACCAACAGTATTGTTGATTTTATGTGCACCTGTATGCGTTAAATCTTCGCGTTTTAAATAAATATGTGCTCCATATTTTTCTGACAAACGTTTTGCTAAATACAAAGGTGTTGGTCTGCCAACATAATCTTTTAATAGCGATTTGTATTCGTTTTGAAATTCATCAGATTCTATAATTTGAACATAATTGTCTTCTAATTCTTTAACATTTGGGTACAATAACTCTGGAATAAAAGCACCTCCAAATTGTCCAAAATATCCATTCTTGTCTGGGTGAAATTTTGATTTCATATTATATCTTATTCTTGAAGTTTTTAACTTCATTACTATTTTTTAAACCTGGTTTACTTTCAAATTTACTATTTACATCTAAAGCATAAATTGGTAAATTTGTTTTTCTTATTGTTTGAATTTGTTCTACATCTTCTAAACCAATACCTCCACTTAAAAAGAACGGTTTTTTATAAGGATAGTTTTCTAAAACTGTCCAATCAAACTTAACTCCATTTCCACCTCTTGCTGCACCTTTTGTGTCAAATAAAAAGAAATCTACAACATCTAAATAAGGTTCTAAAACAGAAAAATTAAAGGAATCTTTGATTCCGAAAACTTTAATAATTTCTATTTCATTTTTAGAAATATAGTGTTGATTTTTTCTCTTTTTTATTGATTTATTCTCTTCAATAAATAAAGTTCTTCTTTCTGCCAAATGTTGTTTTAATTCAGCAACATAAGCAACAGATTCATCACCATGTAATTGTACAGAATCTAACCTATACTCTTCTATTAAAGAGATTACAATTTCTAAATGTTCATTAACAAAAACACCTGTTTTTTTGATTGTATTTGGTAAATCTGGAATAATACCTTCGAAATTTCTTTTCGATTTTTCATAGAAAATAAAACCCAAATAATCTGGCTGTAATTCAGCTATTTGCTGAATATTTTCTACATATTTCATTCCACAAACTTTGAGTTTCATCTTATCTTATTTGATTGATAAAGTCTCTACAAGCTTCACCTGGATTATCTGTTTTCATAAAGTTTTCACCTATTAAAAACCCTTGAAAACCAAATTCTTTTAACCCTGTAATTATCTTAGGATCAGAAATTCCGCTTTCTGAAACTTTTAAACAAGTATCTGGAATTTGGTTTGCCAATTTAATAGAGTGCTCTAAATCAACTTCGAAAGTTTTTAAGTTTCTGTTATTAATCCCGATAATTTTATCATCTAAATCATTAATTTTATCTAAATCTTCTTGAGTATGCACTTCATACAAAACACTTAAACCTAAATCTGTAGCTAGATTTCCATAGTTTTTTAATTCTTCTGATGTTAAACAAGAAGCTATTAACAAAATTGCATCTGCACCAATTGCTTTTGCTTCAACAATCTGAAATCCATCAACCACAAAATCTTTTCTCAAAATAGGTTTTTGTTGATTGATAACTCTTGCTTCCATTAAATCTGCCATTGTTCCTCCAAAAAAAGAAGTATCAGTTAAAATAGATTGAGCAGCAACATTTGCATCTAAATAACCATTGGTAACTTCTGCAATGGTAACCTTATCATTAATGATTCCTTTAGAAGGCGATTGTCTTTTAAACTCAGCAATAATACCTGTAGAACCAACTTCTAATAAAGATTTTTTTAAAGAAAATGGTGTTCTTTTAAAATTAGGGCTTTCTACCAATTTTTTAACAGGAACTTCTGCTTTTATTTTAGCAATTTCCTTCTTTTTAAATGCGATTATTTTATCTAAAATTGTCATTCTAGGAATTTGTTTTATTTAATTTATTATTTCTAATTCTTAATATAATATAAGCAACTACACCAACTAATGCACCAATTATACCTTGCTTTATAATGCTACCTGTTTGAATACCAATTGCCATACCAACAAAAAGAAAAGCAGGGATAATTAAGTATAAATTATTTTTCTTTTTTGTCATTTATAAGCTTACTAAATTGTTTAAACATTCTTTTGCTTTTTTATTAAACAAAGACTGTTTTGCTTTTTCAAAAGCATCATTAAAAGACAATGCATCATCAACAATTTTTAAAGCAAAAGCAGCATTAGTTAACACTACATTATTTTGAGCCTCTGTTCCTTTTCCATCTAATATTGTTTTAAATATTTTAGCTGCATCAGCTACAGAATCACCACCAAAAATTTCTGATTGCTGAATTCTTTTTTGCCCAAAATCTTCTGGATTTATAATTTGTTCTCCGTTTTTAGTGAAAAACTTAAATCCGCTTGTTAATGAAATTTCGTCATAACCA
>CAXBAC010000322.1:0-2749 GCA_963973485.1 uncultured Polaribacter sp.
CTTGTTTAACCATGTTAGCTTTTGAAAAAGATAAATTAGAAGTAGAAAAGCAAAATAATAATCTTACCATTTATGGTGTTGCGTAACAAGTGCAAACACAAATCGGTTTTGTTCTTTTTAGGGAGAAAATACAATAACTGACCTATATTTTTTGCAGTGGTTTCTTCAGGATTTATTTCAACTTTTACTGCATTTTTAATCACAGCTTTTGCAAGCTCATCAATTTTTTCTGGAATGGTTGCAGAAAATAAAAGGGTTTGTTTTTGTTTTGGTGTGAGTTTTTCAATCTTTTTAACATCGTTTATAAAACCCATGTCTAACATTAAATCTGCCTCATCTAACACAAAAATTTCTACATGACTTAAGTCGATGTTTCCTTGTAGTTGCAAATCGATTAATCTACCAGGTGTTGCCACCAAAACGTCTACACCTTTTGCTAAAACTTCCTTTTGAGGCTCTAAAGAAACCCCTCCAAATACAGCAGTAGTTCTTAGGTTGGTGTATTTGCTAAAGCTTTTAAAATTCTCTAATATTTGAATGGCCAATTCACGAGTAGGTGTAATTACCAAAGCTTTTATGGTTTTTGTACCCTTTTCTGCATCTTGTTTTTCAAATAGTACATTTAGTATGGGTAATGCAAAAGCAGCAGTTTTACCTGTACCTGTTTGGGCAGCTACAATTACATTTTTTTGCTCCAAAACCAAAGGGATGGTTTTTTCTTGCACCAAGGTTGGCCTGTGAAAACGTGCTTCAGCAACTGCTTTTTGTATAGATTTGTTTAATGGTAACTCTGTGAATTGCATTGATAAATTTTTTAGCAAAGGTAAGTGTAAAAGTTAACTTGTTTTTAGAAATTTTGAGAGACTTCAATTGACTTTAATATATAGAAATAATGTTGTTTTCTACTTTATTGAGAAATTTAAAATTATTCCAATACACAACCATATATAACAGATTACAGCAATCCACTTTAATACTTTTTCAAGTAAAGCACTTTTTGGCGCCATTTCTTTATGATGTTTTACATCGTTTTTTTTAAAGAAGCCAAAGTAAATTAATAACCCAGAGAGTACTAAAAATGCTAGGTTTAAGAAGAAGGTATAATCAATTGAAAAGTGCTTTTTATCTACAATACTTTTTGCAGATTCATTGGGTATCAGATCAAATAAATCAAAACCATAATGTAGTAAAAGTGATGTAGCTATAAGTGAGGTAAATAGTAAGAATACTATAAATAATGACATTTTCCAGCCATAATACTTTGCGTTGATTCGCAACACAGGAAAAACCACAAGATCACTAAAAATAAATGCCATAACTCCTGCAAAACTTACCCCTTTACCAAAAAGTAAAGCGGCTAATGGAATGTTACCCATAGAACCAATAAAGGTTAAAAACGCAGCAATTGGACCTACAATTACGTGTTCTAATAAAGTTAAAAAGGTAAAGGATGTATTGCCATTTCCTGTATTTATAAACAACGTTTCAAAAAAAGCATCTGGTACAAAAGCTGCTACAATACCAGCAATAGTAAAACCAATGGTAACGTCTTTCCAAACCATTTTCCATTCCATGGTATATTGTTTACCCACTTTAGTCCAGTTTTTAGAAGATTTTAATTTGTTTTGTAATGATTCATCATTGTTGTTGTGTTCTTTGTCTTTTGAGTTATCTAAGTTATTACGAGCCTCTTTGATTAGTTTTTTAGGATTTATAAGACGAATTAAAATCCAACTAAAAACAATTAACAACAATCCTCCAATATATTCACCTACAACAAACTGCCATCCTAAGAAAATAGAAATAATAATACCAAGTTCAATCACTAAGTTTGTAGAAGCTAATAAAAATGCAATAGAAGAAACAAAGCTTGCACCTTTTTGAAACAATGATTTTGATGTAGCAAGTGCAGAAAAACTACAAGAACTGCTTATAAAACCAAAGAATGTGCCTAACAGTACACTTTTACTACTGTCTTTTCCCATTACTTGTTGCATGCGTTTTTCTGTAATAAAAACCTGTATCATAGCGCTTATTAGGTATCCTAAAATAAAAGCCCATAAGGCCATCCAGAAAAAACCTAAGCTTGTGTATGCTGCAGTACCCCAGTGTTTTAAGAAATCATTCATATAATTGATTTGTTTTTTTACAACGCTTTTACTCAAAGTTAATAAAAAAACCTCTTTATCAAAATAAATAGGTTTTAGGTTTGTTTTTTAATGCTTTTTTAAGATAAGCATATGCATTAGCTTTTAAGTAAAGATTTTTTTAGATTTGAAATGATGAAGTTAGTATCTGTAGTTTAACCTCATTTTTAATTAAGAAGCTATTTATGAGGTATTTAATTGGTGTTACTGTTATTTGGGCTTTTTCATTTAGTTTAATTGGTGTGTACCTTTCTGGTAAAGTTGATGCATGGTTTTCAGTTTTGATACGAATTGGTATTGCAACAATACTATTTTTACCTTTTCTAAGGCTAAAAGCAATTAAGCTAGCATCAATTGTAAAACTTAATGCTATTGGTGCAATACAATTGGGTTTAATGTATTGTTTTTACTTTCTGTCGTTTTTATTTTTAACGGTTCCATAAGTGTTGCTTTTTAGTGTATTAACACCAATATATATCACTTTACTAAACGATATTTTAAGTAAGCGATTTCATAAAGGGCATTTATTTACTTCTGTAATAGCAGTTGTAGGAGCTGCTTATATTCAATACTCAAGTATTAGTGAAAATGTGTTCTTAGGG
>CAXBAC010000323.1:0-2736 GCA_963973485.1 uncultured Polaribacter sp.
ACGACCTGCTGATTACAAATCAGCTGCTCTAGCCAGCTGAGCTACATCGGCTTTTTTGTTTAAAAAAACAACCCGCTATTTCTAACGGATTGCAAATGTATAAAGTTTTTTTATATTCCAAAACTTTTTGTAATTATTTTTTTACTTTTTTATGAAATTAATGAATCTCTCAATTTCTCTTTGGATTTTTTTAGTTGTCTTTTTAAATTATCTACTGCAGAATTCACCCCTTCTTCAAAAGTTTTAGTTTCTCTTTTTACTATTAATTCATTGCCTGGAATATTAATTTTAACCTCTGTAATTTTATTTTCTTTATCACTTGTGTTTTGGACTTTCAAAAAAACTTCTGCATCAACAATTTTATCGTGAAACTTTACTAAAGTTTCTACTTTTTTTTGAACAAAGTCAATTAATTTTTTGTCTGCATTAAAATTTACGGATTGAGTAAATACTTTCATAATTCATTATTTTTATTGCTCTTAGGATGAGCTTTGTTATACACTTTTTTTATAGCCTCAAGACTGTTGTGTGTGTAGACTTGAGTAGATGCTAAAGAAGAATGCCCTAGCAATTCTTTAACCGAGTTTAAATCTGACCCCTCATTTAAAAGGTGAGATGCAAAAGAATGCCTTAAAATATGAGGGCTCTTTTTTACCTTTGAGGAGACTTTACTAAAGTATGAATTTATAATTCTGTAAACAAGAGTTTCATATAATTTGTTTCCTTTTTCGGTTATAAAAAACTCTGGACTTCCAATTGAATGGTTTTTCTTTAATTCTAAATACTTAATTATTTTTGGTAACAGCGAATTTAATAATGGTATTAGCCTTTCTTTATTTCTTTTTCCTAAAACTTTTATAGTGCTATTTGAAATACTTACATCACTCTCCTTTAAGTCAACCAACTCTTTTCTGCGAATACCAGTAGTGTATAACAATTCTATGATTAATGCATTTCTTACCCCTTCAAAGTCATTAGTAAAATTCTCTTTCTCTAAAAGTGTGTTAATTTCTTTTGATGAAAAAGGTACTTGTACTTTTTTAGCTACTTTTAACGCCTTATGTTTTGCTAATGGACTGGTTTGAATTTGCTTTGTTTTTTGTAGAAATTTATAAAATGATTTTAAAGAACTTATTTTTCTGTTAATAGTTCTGTTAGAAATATCATTTTCAACTAAAGAAACCACCCAGTTTCGTATTTGCGGATAAGAAACCTCCAACAAACTATCTTGATTATAAAAAGTATTTAAAAACCCGCTAAATGCTGTTAAATCGTTTTTGTAGGCTGTTAATGTGTGAGCGGAATATTTTTTTTCCAAAGAAAGATACTCTAAGAACGATGCTATCAATTGTAAAACTTTTTGATTTCAAGTAAATTTACAAAAATTCACAAACAAAAAAACTCGTATCAATAACTTTTGATACGAGTTTGATATTATTTAGATTATTTATTTTTATTTTGATTAAGCCAAAACTTTATCAAAAAAATTATCTCTAACCTACCTCTTCTTGTGTTCTTAATCTTTGAACGTAAGAAGCTTTAATTTTTTGAGCTCTTTTAGCAACAGATGGCTTCGTAAAGTTTTTTCTGTTACGCAAGTTCTTCATAGTCTTTGTTCTGTCAAACTTTCGTTTGTAACGTTTTAAAGCTCTATCTATATTCTCTCCTTCTTTTACAGGTATAATTAACATAAGTTGGCACCTCCCTTCATAAGTATCTTATATATTTTAAATAGTTTAAAACTATTTGATTTATTTTTTGGACTGCAAATGTACTTATTAAAAACGAAATACAAATTTTTAATTAAATTTATTTTCTAACTCATTTTGCGTTAGGGATTGTAATGACATCCTTTTTTGTTTTTCTCAAAAAAGATATAATGAAAAGCCCGACCTTTTTAGGGAACGCCCAAAAGAATAATTATTCTTATGTTGCTGGCTTATATTCCTTGTTATCGATTACCATTTTTTCTATAATTAGAAAATTATTTTCGCAAAAACAATCATCTTAAAACTGCTATGTTGCTGGCTTATATTCCTTGTTATCGATTACCATTTTTGCGATAATCTCTTTTAAGATTTCAGAAGTACCTCCTCCAATAGGACCTAATCTACTGTCTCTTAACAAACGAGCCATTGGGTATTCTTCCATATAACCATAACCTCCAAGTAATTGTAAAGCATCATAAATAACTTCATCTGCCATTTTTGTCGATAGTAATTTAGACATACTAGCTTCTTTTACAACATAACTACCTTGATCTAATCTTTTAGTGATAGAATAGTTGTACTCTCTACACATATCAACCTTACTTGCCATTTCTGCAATTTTATGTCTTAATGCTTGGAATTTATCTAAAGATTTACCGAAAGCAACTCTTTCTTGCATATAATTTACAGCATAATCTACAGCAAACTCTGCTCTAGCATGCGCATTAACCCCCATAATTAATCGCTCTAAAGCAAAATGTTGCATAATGTAAGGAAAACCTTTTCCTTCTTCACCCATTAAGTTTTCTGCAGGAATTTCTACGTTATCAAAAGCTATTTCACCAATATCTGAAGCACGCCAGCCTAATTTATCTAATTTGGTTGCAGAGATTCCTTTTACATCTCTATCAACCACAAAAATACTAATGCCTTTATATTTATCTGATGGATCTGTTTTTGCAGCAACTATTAAATAGTCTGAATACACACCATTTGTAATAAAGGTTTTAGAGCCGTTTAAAATATA
>CAXBAC010000324.1:0-2731 GCA_963973485.1 uncultured Polaribacter sp.
GGTGGATAGTTTTTATTTTTATAACTGTTTTTATTGTTACAGGTATTTCAAACGGAGCAAATTTAACAGATGGAATTGATGGTTTAGCAGCAGGTTCATCTGCTATAATTGTAATTACGCTAGCAGTGTTTGCTTGGGTTTCAGGGAATATCATATTTGCAGATTATTTAGATGTGATGTATATACCAAATTCTGGTGAAATGACTGTTTTTATCTTGGCATTTGCAGGGGCTTTAATAGGTTTTTTATGGTACAATACATATCCTGCTCAAGTTTTTATGGGAGATACAGGTAGTTTAACTATTGGTGGAATTATAGCTGTTATTGCTATTTCTATTCGAAAAGAACTGCTGTTACCCATTTTAGCTGGAATTTTTGTAGTAGAAAATTTATCAGTAATCCTACAGGTTTCTTGGTTTAAATACACCAGAAAAAAATATGGTGAAGGAAGAAGAATTTTCAGAATGTCACCTTTACATCATCATTATCAAAAATTAAGTTATCACGAAAGTAAAATAGTAGTCCGTTTTTGGATTGTAGGTATTCTACTAGCTGTATTTACAATTGTAACCCTAAAATTAAGATAAGAAAGAGCTTGTCCTAACTTTCCCTTGGGAAAGGATGAGTTTCTTTTTTAAATAAAGATGAAAGAACAAAACAAACATACCAACACATTTAAACCTTCTTTAGGGAAAGGCTTGTTTTTGGTGAGTCTTGGTGGAGGAGAAAGTGGTGTGGGTACAGCTATTTTAGGAAAGCAAAAAGGATATACTGTTTTTGTTTCAGATAGAGGAACTATTGCTGAAAAATTCAAAGAAGTTCTTATAAAAAATGAAATTGAGTTCGAAGAAAACACACATACAGAAAGCAAAATTTTAAAAGCTGATGTAGTTATGAAAAGCCCTGGAATTCCAGATAAAGTGGCTTTGGTACAAACGTTAAAGGAAAATAAGATTCCTGTAATTTCTGAAATGGAGTTTGCAGCACAATTTACAGAGGCAAAAATTATAGGAATTACAGGCTCTAATGGAAAAACAACAACAACATTATTAACGCATCATATTTTAAAAAATGCAGGATTAAATGTTGGAGTTGCTGGAAATATTGGAGACAGTTTTGCAAAACAAGTAGCCAATTTTAATTATGAAAATTACGTTTTAGAAATCAGTAGTTTTCAGTTAGATGGAATTGAATCATTTAACAGTCATATTGCTATTTTGACTAACATCACTCCAGATCATTTAGATAGGTATGACAACGATTTTAACAAATACATAGAATCAAAATTTAGAATAACAAAGAACCAGAAAACAACCGATTATTTAATATATGATGCAGATAATGAAGCAATAACTAATTGGTTAAAAGAAAATAAAACAGCAGCAAAATTATTGCCATTTTCAATCGAAAGAGAATTGGAATTTGGCGCTTTTATTAAAGACAATACAATAACAATCAATATACAAAAAGATACATTTTATATGCCACTATCATCACTATCAATCAAAGGAAAACACAACACTAAAAATGCAATGGCAGCAACTATGGCAGCACAATTGCTTAAAGTAAGAAAAGATGCCATTAAAGAAAGTTTATCAAACTTCGAAGGTGCAGAACATCGTTTAGAAAACGTAGCTAAAATTAAAGATGTACAATATATTAACGATTCAAAAGCAACAAACGTTAACGCTACTTTTTACGCTTTAGAATGTATGGATCAACAAACAGTTTGGATTGTTGGTGGTGTAGATAAAGGAAACGATTATACAGATTTACTACCATTAGTAAGAGAAAAAGTAAGAGCTATTGTTTGTTTAGGTGTTGATAATGAGAAGATAAAGAACACTTTTGGCAATGTAATAGATGTTATTGTAGAAACTGCTGGTGCAGAAGAAGCTGTAAAAGTTTCACATAAGTTAGCAGAAAGAGGTGATGCAGTTTTACTTTCTCCAGCTTGTGCAAGTTTCGATCTTTTTGAAAACTATGAAGATAGAGGTCGTCAATTTAAAAACGCAGTAAGAAATTTATAATTGATTAAACAAAAAATCCAAATTAAAAACAAATATTGAAAACCGTATTTAAACATATAAAAGGAGATAAAACCATTTGGGCAATTGTGGCCATTTTGGCAATATTCTCATTTATGCCTGTTTATAGTGCAAGTACAAACTTGGTGTATGTTGTAGGGTCTGGTTCTACTTTTGGGTACTTAATTAAGCACATGGTTTTGTTAATTATGGGCTTTGGAATTATATATGGAGTTCATAAAATACCCTACAGATTCTTTTCTGGAGGCTCTGTTTTAATGTTGCCAATTGTATTAATATTATTAGTTTTTACACTAATGCAAGGCACAACAATTGGAGGTGCAAATGCTAGTAGATGGATTCGCATTCCTTTTGTAGGTATTGGTTTTCAAACATCAACCTTAGCAGGTTTGGTGCTAATGGTTTATGTAGCAAGATATTTAGCTAAAAATAAAGAGAAACAGATTAAATTTAAAGAAAGTATTTGGCAATTATGGTTACCAGTTGCAGCAGTTTTAATTTTAATTTTACCAGCAAATTTTTCTACAACAGCCATAATTTTTATGATGATTTTAATGGTTTGCTTTATAGGTGGCTATCCATTAAAATATATAGGTTTGATAGTTGGAGCAGGCATTTTGGCACTTGCTTTTTTTGTGTTGATTGCAAAAGCTTTCCCAGATGCAATGCCAAACAGAGTGCAA
>CAXBAC010000325.1:0-2721 GCA_963973485.1 uncultured Polaribacter sp.
TTAATACAACTTTTTGGTATGGCATTATTGGCATATGTTTCCTCATTATTAACCTATCAAATCTTAAGTTAATGCAAGAAATAATCGTATATATTTTAGTTTTTTTGGCAGCTTTTTTTTTAGTGAAAACTTATTTTTTTCCATCTAAAAAAGGTAGTAAATGTAATACAGACTGTGCTTGTCACTAAAACCTTAACAAAACATTAAGGCGCTTAAAATTAGTGTTTTATAAATTTGAATAAATAAAACTTAAAACAAATCATATGAAAAAAGCTATTTTGTCAATTGCAATTTGCGCAATTGCTTTAATTTCAACAACAAATGCAAATGCACAAGAATGGGCACCAATGGATAAAAGTCCTATGGATGCTGCATCATATCCTGTAAATTGGAGAAATGCAGACAAACTTGTGAAAGTAATTTATAGTAGACCTCAGTTAAAAGGTAGGTCTTTAGATAAGTTAGCTCCTTCTGGGAAAGTTTGGAGAACTGGTGCAAATGAAGCTGCAGAAATCACTTTCTATAGTGATGTTCTTTTTGGAGGAAAAGAAGTAGAAGCAGGTACATATACCTTATTTACTATTCCTTCAAATGATGAATGGACAGTAATTTTAAGCAATCAAAAAAATGTTTGGGGTTCATATTTTTATGACGAAAGTCAAGATGTAGAAAGAGTATTGGCAAAAGTGAAGTCTTTAAGTACTCCTGTTGAAGCTTTTTCAATTGTTTTTGATGGAGAAGATGATAGTGCTATGATGCACTTAGGATGGGCAAATACATTAATTTCTGTTCCAGTAGAAAAAGCAAACTAAATTTAGTAATTAGTAGACATAAAAAAACCTCAAGAAATTGAGGTTTTTTTTGTAAATAATTTTTAAGATTGTTCCTGTTGCCATTTCCATGCAGAACGTAAAGCTTCGTCTAAACCAATTTCTGTTTTCCACTTTAACTCTTTGTTTGCAATAGTAGTATCAGCATAACAAGACATTACATCTCCAGCTCTTCTACCTACAATTTTATAGTTCAGTTTTAAGTCGTTCACACTTTCAAAAGTTTTTATCACTTCTAAAACTGATGTTCCTTTACCTGTACCAATATTAAAGAACTCAAAAGATTCTTTATTATTTTTATTGATGAGCCTTTTTAAGGCAGCAATATGAGCTTTAGCTAAATCTACTACATGAATATAATCACGAATTGCAGTACCATCCTCAGTTGGATAATCATCACCAAAAACAGACAATTCTTCACGAATTCCTGCTGCAGTTTGAGTAACAAATGGAATTAAATTTTGTGGGACACCTAAAGGTAATTCACCAATTTTTGCAGATGCATGAGCTCCAATAGGATTAAAATAACGCAATGCAATGGCATTAATTCCATAAGCTTTACTTGTATCTCTAATAATTTCCTCTCCAATTTTTTTGGTATTTCCATACACAGATTCTGCTTTTTTAACAGGTGCATTTTCTGTAATTGGTAAATGATCTGGCTCTCCATAAACGGTTGCAGAAGAAGAAAAGATAAAATTATTTAGCTTTCTGTCTCTTAGTTCTTGCAACATATAAATTAAAGAACTTAAATTATTTTCATAATAATCTAAAGGTTTTTCTATGCTTTCTCCAACTGCTTTAAATGCAGCAAAATGAATTATTCCATCAATTTTATGAGCATCTAAAACAGCTTTTATTTCACTTTTTACACGTACATCAGCTTTATGAAATGCAGGTTTTGTGCCTGTAATTTCTGTAATACTATCTAAAACAGAAAGTGTAGTGTTAGATAAATCATCTATAATTACAACTTCAAAACCTTCGTTTTGTAGTTCAACTACAGTATGAGAACCTATGAAACCTAAGCCTCCTGTTACTAAAATTTTTTTCATTGGTTGTTTATTTTAAGGGGTTTAATTTAAAAAATCTAAAATAGTCTGCGTAATAAATGTCAATTGCTCATCATCTAACTCTGTATGCATAGGTAAAGAAATTACAGTTTTTACCAATTCGTTTGTTACAGGAAAATCACTTTCATTATATCTAGTATCTTGATATGCTTTTTGCGCATGCAAAGCAACAGGATAATAAATAGCATTCGGAATTTCTTTTGCTAACAAGTGTTTGTGTAAAGCATCTCTTTGTCCGTTTGTTATTTGCAAAGTATATTGATGAAAAACATGACAATCACAAACATCACAAATTTGTCCGCAGTTTTTTGTTTTGTTTGATTTTGCTGTTGGTGTAATAATGTTTGGGTGATTTGCAAAAGCTTTATTGTAAAAACGTGCAGCATTTCTACGTGCATTACAATACGTATCTAAATGCGGTAGTTTTGCTTTTAAAACACCTGCTTGTATAGAGTCTAATCTTGAGTTAACACCAACTACATCATGATAATAGCGTTCGTACATTCCATGGTTAACAATACCTCTTATTGTGTGTGCTAAATCATCATCATTTGTAAAAATTGCTCCTCCATCTCCATAACAACCTAAATTTTTAGAAGGGAAAAAAGAAGTAGTTCCTACATTTCCTATAGTTCCAGCTTTTTTCTGACTCCCATCTTTAAAAGTATAATTTGCGCCAATTGCTTGTGCATTATCTTCAATTACAAATAAATTATGTGCTTTAGCAATTTCTAAAATAGCATCTATATTACTACCCTTTACAAACCAATACAAAGAATTGGTTTTTTCATTAGATATACTCCCCACGCATTTATAAC
>CAXBAC010000326.1:0-2715 GCA_963973485.1 uncultured Polaribacter sp.
AATATGAAAAAAGTTTTAGCCTTCGTAATTTTAATTTGTATCAGTTTTTCAGTTTTTGGTCAATCACCAGAAAAAATGAGTTACCAAGCAATTATAAGAAATGCTGATGGAAGTTTAGTGAGTGAAAAACAAGTGGGTATTAAAATTAGTATCCTAAAAAACTCAACAACAGGTACGATTGTATATTCAGAAACACACTTACCAACTACAAATATAAATGGTTTGGTAACATTTGAAATAGGTTCTGGTGCAGTAATTAATGGAGATTTTTCTATTATAGAATGGGGTTTAGACTCATACTTTATAAAAACAGAAACAGATCTAGAAGGAGGTTCAAACTACACAATATCAGGTATAAGTCAATTTCTAAGTGTTCCTTACGCATTACATGCAAAAAATGTTTTTAGTGGTAATTATGATGATTTAATAAACAAGCCAAAAGTAAGCGAAATAAAAACCTATAAAGTAGGTGATTTTGCTCAAGGTGGTATTGTGTTTTGGGTAGATGACACAGAACAACATGGCTTAATAGTTGCAAATGTAAACCAAAGCTTAAGTACTAAATGGCAAAATACTTTTGGAGAAACTTATGCTACAGGAAATGGTTTTTACGCAGGTAAGTCTAATACCTCTATAATTATTCCAGCTCTAATTGCTTTAGGTCAATCACCTGAAAATACTGCAGCAAAATTATGCCATGATTTACAAATAATTCAAGATGGTGTAACTTATGGAGACTGGTATTTACCAAGTAGATTAGAATTAAATTTAATTTATCAAAGTAGAACGTTAATAAATACTACTGCAGGTCAAAATGGTGGTGATGTCTTAATTTCTGATGTCTATTGGAGTTCTACAGAAAATTCAGATAACAGTGTTTGGGGTTTAGATTTTGCAAATGGTCAAGAAGCTGATATATTTAAAACATTTGAAAATGGAGTTAGAGCAATTAGATCTTTTTAAATCTATAGGAAACTTTTAAATTAACTGACAGTTTTCAAGTAAGATTTTTTAATAAGTATTTATTTAAAAACTAGAGTTTTATAGTAGTTTTTAGTTGAGAAGTCTTTTTTTTTTGTTACTTTCGATAATAAAACTGCTAACCAAAAAATGAAGAAAATTGAAATTGTCTTAATAGACCATGTTAATTCCTCCTTAATTAGAACAACTAACTTATTAAAAAAATCAAGTAAAGTAGATATAACAGGTATCTTTAATGATGCAAAACTTGCTCTTGAATTTATTATTGAAACCAAGCCAGATCTCGTTATTTCAGAAATTGAAATGGCAGGAATATCAGGTATAAAAATAGCTAAAGAAATTAAAAAACAATTTTTAGATACAAAAGTAATTTTTTATTCAGAGCATGCTCATTATGCTATTAGTGCAATTAAAGTTTCAGCTTTCGACTACTTTTTAAAACCCATTTCAATTGAAGAACTACAACACTGCATTCATAGATTTCAAGTTAGTCATCAAATCGATTTAAATAAAAGAGAGTTGCAAATCATAAAAAAAATATCCGAAGGCTTAAATAGTAAGTCAATAGGAGAAACCCTATTTATAAGCAAACACACAGTAGACAAATACAGAAGAAATATATTAGAAAAAACCACTTGCAATAACACAGCAGAGTTGGTAAAGTATGTTACACAAGTTGGTATTATTTAAAATTATTTTTTAGTTTTTTAAAAACTATTCATAAAAGTATCATTTATAGTATAATATAAGCAATATAATCAGCATATATTTGTGAATCATAGAAGTGACCCTACCCTTTTATGTTAGAAGGCTCCCTAATCTTCACGATTAAAACCATCAATTTTGGTTTTAACAATGAGTAACCCTAACATTAAAAAATACACACTATGATTAAAAAAATTACTTTCTTAGGCTTATTTTTCTTTTTAACTACCAATTTAGTTTTTGGTAATAAAATGTTCAATAATAATTTAAAAAATGAAACAACTAATTTATCTCAAGCAGATAGTTACATTGTTCAAGCAGGAGCTACTGTTACTTTAGATGTAGCTTTTAATGATGCTAACTTTGATTCTGGTAATGGTGCTAATTTAAGTTTTTTTGCACAAGGTGCTACTTCTTCAAAATCCCAATATGCAGTAGACAATTCTTTAGCTGATAATTTAACTCTGTCAAATGGACAAATAATTTATTCAGCGCCATCTAATTATACTGGTCAAGATTCCTTTTCATATAAATACTTTGATAATAACAATGTCGAAATTCAAAATAGTACGTTTCAAGTTACAATAACTGTTGATGGAACATCACCTACAATTACAACAACAAATGTTGTAAGTTCTGTGAATGATGGAGAAACAGCTTTAGGTTCAGTTTCAGCAGATGAAAGCGTAACATGGAGTATTACAGGAACAGGAGTTAGTATAAATTCATCTGGAGTTATTACTTTAGATGTTGCAGCAGACTTTCAAACTGCAAACTCACATACTTTTACTGTAACAGCAACAGATACAGCAACAAACGCAACAACAACAGGTAATTTAACAGTTACTGTAAATGATACCACAGCTCCAACAGGGTATGCAATAGTAAGCTTAACTACTCCTGTAAATAACGGTAACCAAACCGCTGTAACTTTTAATATTACAGGTTTAGAAGCAAATTCTACCTATAACTGGTCTATTTCAGACGGTTCTACTTCAGTATCAGGAAGTGGCTCTCAAACAAATGCAG
>CAXBAC010000327.1:0-2712 GCA_963973485.1 uncultured Polaribacter sp.
GTTTTAGAATTATAAATACCAGAAAAATTTAAACTCAGTTCATTATTGGTCTGATTTCCTGTAATTACCGTTTTTGGAATTTTAAACGGATTTGCATCAATCTCATTAAAACCAAATTTAAAATTGAAGTTTTTCTTATCTGTATGCATTGTAAATGCCAAACTATCTATTTCGTTTCCACTATAATTTATGTGTGGAGCTGTAATTTTAGCGTCTAAATTTTTATTTTTCTCATTAAAATCTAATGAAAAAACTATAGTATCTATATCTTTTAAATTCACCAAAAAGACTTCACTTAATAATGGAGTTTGAGATATTTTTCCTTTTAGGTTAACTGCTACGTTTTTTTGCAAACTATCATTTAAAGCAACATCTCTATAAAAATAACTAGAAATATGATCTTGTAATGACGAAACTAAAGATTGTGGATCTGTATTTGAAGCTAATTTTAAATTTAGCATTTTATTGTTAATGTTTACGTCTGTAGAGTCTTTATTTGAAAATGCATCAGCAGTTACTTTACCCAGTAAATATGTGTTATTATCATAAACAACAACTCCTTTATTAACTTCTGCATTTGCAGTATATTTTTTGAGATTTCCATTAAATTCTGCAGAAAGCTCAAAACCAGTTTTTACGTTTCTCTTCATTACACCTAAACCCTTTAAATCTGCACCAATAACATGTAAACTTAAAGAAGCTTTAGTATTTATGGTATCTAAATTTACAGAAGCATTTAGTTCTGTGTTTAGATTATTGTCTTTATATTTTGATGTAAAACTTCCTTCACCCTCTTTTACTTTACCCTCTAAAACAAGATTATTAATAACATAGTTATTAAAATTAAATTTAGAAACATTTGCTTTAAAAGTTGCATCTAGATCATCTAAAGATTGTCCACTTCCATTTGCCTTTATTGTTAATGAAAGATATTTAAAGTCTTTATTATTTAAAAGTTTATCTAGTTCATAATCTTTGATGTTAATATCTGCCTGAAAATCAATTTTATCATTATTCTTAAAGTTTCCTTTTACAACAATTAAACCCTGTGAAGTATTTAACTCTAAATCTGTAGAAATAGCATCTAAACCACCTGAAATATTACCTGTTAAAGACATGGTTTCTGGTAATGCAATGCCCAAATCTTGTTCTACAATAAATGGCTGTACATCTTTTTTAGTTGTAGAAATAGTAAGCTTTGGAATTTTTATTTGTATTTTTTTTGGTTTGGTTAGGTTTTTTATAGAACCTTCTAGGTTTATTTTTGTTGATGAACCCCAATTTACTTTACTATTATCAATGTGTAAATTAGCCAATGATCCTGATGCGTTGATGTTTGCATTAATCATCTTTTTGCCAATTTCATTAATATATTGGTTACTTTTTAGAGAAGGAATAATCTTAAAAAAGCGTTTAAAATCTAAAGATATTTTTGGGAGTTTTAAGTCTACGCTAACATTTTCTGGAGTTTCTATAAAGCTTGAAAGCGAATTATAAAACAAGGCAACATCTCCTGAAACAATATTATTATTTAAGTTAAATAGTAAATTATTTACAGCAATTTTTTGATTTGAAATGGTTGTGTTTAGTGATAAGTTTTCAAGAATTACACCAGAACTTTCTTTAAACGAAAATCTTTCTAAATCTAATGCAGCATTCTTGTTTTTGTAAGCAATTGCATTAGCTTTTAAGTTGATATTATTAAATGATAAAGCATTTGCATCAAAGAGGTTATTGCGAACTTTCTGATTATTCACAATATAATCAACAGCAGTATTTGTTAAATCAATTGAACCTATATTTAAAGCAATATTAGGCCATAAAAATGTTGATGAAGTTTTAACTGTAGTACTTGTTTTCTTAGTTTTAGTTTTTACTAAAATATTAGATTTTTGTAATAGAATACTTTGAATGTCAAATACATTGCTTTCAAGGTTCAATCTTAATTTTTCTGAAGTAAATGTATCAATAGTTGCATCAGTTAAAAGTGAATTGACTTCATCTTCATAAAACAGTTTTGTATTCTGAATTGTAATATTTTCTGAAAATAAATTAGGCATTGGAGTTTCTTCTGATGATGACGAAACTTTAACAGGCAATTGTTTATACTTTATATTTGCGTTACTCAATGAAATTGAATTGGTTTCGAATGTGAAGTTTTCAATATCAATATTTTTAACAACTGCTTCTAAAGAGCCAAATTTATAACTGCTTTTTATACCCAATGGAATATCATTATAAACGACATCAAAATTTGATAAATCTAAACTACCAATTTCTAAATTAGGTGAAGTTGCTGTAGTATCTTTTACAACAGTACTTTCATTTTGAGACGTAAATGCATCAATCAAGAATTGAAAATTGTAGCCATTAATTGTGTCTTTTCTTACAATATTTGCTTTAACTCCATTCCATTTTACGTTATCTATTCCAATAGAAGTTCCTTTAATTATACCCCAAATTGGTAAATTAGCTTCTAAAGATTTAGAATATAATAAGGTATCTCCTTTTGTATCTTCTAAATAAAGACCATCTAAAGCCACATTACCATCAAAAGTGATAAAAACGTTATCAATATTTACAACTGTATTTGTTTTTGAAGAAATATAATTTGTTGCTTTTTGAACAATTATATTTTGCCCCCAAGGACTTCTAATAAATAAAATAAGCAAGCAAAACAGTAGTACAATTCCTAAAATAAATTTCAGAAAT
>CAXBAC010000328.1:0-2712 GCA_963973485.1 uncultured Polaribacter sp.
AAAAAAACTACTTGAGTAATTTCAAGTAGTTTTTTTATGTAATAAATTTATGTTTTTTAGCATGAGCGATTGCTTCATCACTATTATTAACCAATAAAAACTCAGTATCTGTATAATTTTTGATTAAGTTTTTTATTCTGATATTATTTTTTGATTTTGCGACACTTCTTAAATAAATAGCTTTAATTCTGTTTGGAAATTGAGCAACAGTTTCCATATAAATTTCTGCATCTTTTTCGCCAGCATCACCTATTAAAATAAAAGATAAATCAGGATAAGTATTTAAAATATTAATAATTTCTTTTTGTTTTTGTGGTTTTTCTCCTTTCTTTTTAGAAAAAATAGAGCTCATGTCTCTTAATAAAATAGCTCCTTTAGGAAACTTATTTTTCTTTAAAAAGTAGGTTAAATACCTGTACATATTCCATGGACTATGACTCACATAAAAAAAAGGGTTTGCATTTTCACCAGAATTTCCTACATATAATAAATTGTAAAAATTAGAGGTGCCTTCGAGTGCTTTTCTTTTATAGGGTGATTTAAAAAAGGTGTTTACCAGAAGCCTCCACTTTAATAAAGACACAACACCTGTATGTAAAATGGTATCATCAATATCACTAATAACTCCAAAATCTGCATCTTTTGATGGTATTAATAAAGCGCCTTTAAATTTGTTTTCTTTACTTATAATTTTATTGATTTTTGTGTTAGCGTAAGATACTTCGAAATGTAACCAACCTTTAGAAGTTGCTAAACGTTGTAAACCATCTATTTTTTCATCTACTAAAAAATAACCATCTTTATCTGTCGTTGTTTTTATTTTTTGATGATTTGGTAGGGTTACAATTAATTCTGTGTGTTTGATTTCATCACTTTCAAAACGTTTCCATGTATTTAATAATATTTTAAAAATATTTCTACTCTCTAAGCTAATTTTCTCATCTTCTAAAGCTCTGCCTCTTACATATAATTTATTTTTAGTTCCATAACTTTGAAATACAATTATCTGTAAAGGATCATTTGAAAATATTGACATTTTTTTATTTTAAAGGTACATATACTGCATAAAAAAGCCACATATATATGTGGCTTTTTTATATAAATAAGATAAGAATTAGTTTTTATCTTCAACGATAATTTTTACTTCTTTAGTTTTTGTTTTCTTGCTTTTGATAACATCCATAGAAACAATTTTTCCAGCTTTTTCAGCTTTTGCTTCAATTTCTTCTAAAGTTCCATTAAAATTTTCTGTTTCAGTAACTGTTTTACCATTTACCGTTTTTGTTGTTATTATGGTAGCAGCAACTAAATCTGAATTAGTAGAAGCAGTAACTTCTACATTTACTTCATTTTTAATTTCAATAGCTCCTGTTTCATCAGAATGGCCGCCTAAAATTGGTGCAATAACCAAACCTATTAAACAAGTAAGTTTAATTAAAATGTTCATTGATGGACCAGAAGTATCTTTAAAAGGATCTCCAACAGTATCTCCAGTTACAGCAGCCTTATGAGCATCAGAACCTTTATAAGTCATTTCTCCATTAATTTCTACACCTGCTTCAAAAGATTTTTTAGCATTATCCCAAGCTCCACCAGCATTATTTTGAAAAATAGCCCATAGAACTCCAGATACAGTAACACCAGCCATATAACCACCTAACATTTCTGCAATGGCTAAGTTATCCATTCCGAAAGCTAAAGGAACAAAGGCAATAATTAATGGGAAACCAATGGTTAATAAACCAGGTAACATCATTTCTCTTAACGATGCTTGTGTAGAAATAGCTACACATTTGTCATACTCTGGTTTTCCTGTACCTTCCATAATTCCAGGAATAGCTTTAAACTGTCTTCTTACTTCTTGAACCATTTCCATAGCAGCTTTACCAACAGCATTCATTGCTAAAGCAGAAAATACTACAGGAACCATACCACCAACAAATAACATTGCTAAAACAGGTGCTTTAAAAATGTTAATTCCGTCAATTCCTGTAAAAGTTACATAAGCAGCAAAAAGAGCTAAAGAGGTTAATGCAGCAGAAGCAATAGCAAATCCTTTACCAGTTGCTGCAGTTGTATTACCAACAGAATCTAAAATATCTGTACGTTCTCTTACAATTGGTTCTTGCTCGCTCATTTCTGCAATACCACCAGCGTTATCAGAAATTGGTCCAAAAGCGTCAATTGCTAATTGCATAGCAGTAGTAGCCATCATTGCAGAAGCAGCCAAAGCAACTCCATAAAAACCTGCAAAAGCGTAAGAAGCCCAAATTGCACCAGCAAATAATAGTACTGATGGAAACGTAGAAATCATACCAGTAGCTAAACCAGCAATAATGTTAGTACCTGCTCCAGTTGATGATTGTTGTACGATTTTTAATATTGGTGATTTTCCTAAACCTGTGTAATATTCAGTTACAGATGAAATTACAGCACCTACAACTAAGCCTACTAAGGTTGCAGCAAATACTCTCATCGAAGAAATTTCTTGTAAACCTTCACCAAAGAATTCCATTTGCATGGTTTCTGGTAACATCCAAGTAACTAAACCAAAACAAGATAAACCTACTAATATAATTGATGTCCAATTACCTTTGTTTAAAGCACCCATTACTTGGTCTTCTTTAGCATCATTAGAGCTGATTTTTACTAATAAAGTACCTATAATTGATATAATAATTCCTGCACCAGCAATTGCCATTGGTAATAATA
>CAXBAC010000329.1:0-2699 GCA_963973485.1 uncultured Polaribacter sp.
AGCAAATTGAAATCGCTATATTTGCTCGCTATTTTTTAGGATGAAAAAAAGTATATTTTTAATTGTTTTTATAAGCCTTACCAATGTTTTACTAGGGCAAGTATATGAGGCAGGTGTGTTTTTAGGAGGATCAAATTACGTAGGAGATATTGGAAGAACCAACTATATTTATCCTAATAAATTGGCAGGCGCAGCATTTTTTAAATACAATTGGAATCCTAAAGTTGCTCTTAGAGCAACCTATAGCTATTTACCTATAGAAGGTAACGATTTAGACGCAGACACAGATTTAAAAAGAGATAGAGCATTGAATTTTTCTAATACCATACACGAAATAGCTTTAGGTTTAGAATATAATTTTTATGAATACGACATCTCTACAGCAGGCAAAACTTGGACACCCTATATTTTAGTAGAAGTAGCCGCATTTAACTATAAATATGTAGTATCAGAACCAAGACCAGATGAGTTTAATTTTGATTCAAAAAATGCAATTGCCCTTCCATTTGGAGTAGGTTTTAAATCTAAACTTGCAGGGCCTTTAGCTTTTGCAATAGAAGCCAAATTTAGATATACTTTTATAGATGATTTAGATTATACCTCTTCTAATGTACCTAGATTAAATTTTGGAAATAACAATAATGATTGGTATATGTTTACTGGAGTTTCGTTAACCTATACTTTTGGAAGACCAGCTTGTTATACAAAAGGACTGTAACTCTATGGATAAAAAACTACGCATTAATTTACAAAAAACCCCAAAACATGTTGCCATAATAATGGATGGAAATGGACGTTGGGCAAAAGGTAAAGGAATGAACAGAATCTTTGGCCATAGAAATGCTTTAACAGCTGTTAGAGAATCTGTAAAAGCCGCTTCACAAATAAACGTAGCTGCAATTACTTTGTACGCATTTTCTACAGAAAATTGGAACAGGCCTAAATTAGAGGTAGATGCTTTAATGAGTCTACTTATTAACTCTTTAAAGAAAGAACTCCCAGAATTTATGAACCAACAAGTTCGCGTAAATTCTATTGGATGTATAGAAACTTTACCTAAAAAAGCTCAAAAAGTATTAAAAGAAGTTATATTTGAAACCAAAAATAATACGGGTATTGTATTAACTTTTGCATTAAGCTATGGATCTAGAGAAGAAATTGTTAATGCAATCAAAAACATATCTAAAAAAGTTGTTAATAAAGAACTTCTTTTAGAAAAAATTAACGAAAATACTATAAATAACCATTTATATACATTTAATTTGCCCGATGTTGATTTAATGATAAGAACTAGTGGAGAACAACGCATTAGTAATTTTTTATTATGGCAAATGGCATATGCTGAATTATATTTTACAGATATACTTTGGCCAGATTTTAGACAAGAACATTTCTATGATGCTGTCATAGAATACCAGAACAGAGAAAGACGATTTGGAAAAACAAGCGAACAAATTACAGAGTAAATTTTACAAGAAATTATTTTCTGTTACGTTAGTGCTAACTGCACTATTTTTTAGTTTTAGTGCACAAGCACAGACACAAAGTGATACTATTACAAGTACAAATACTGCTTTTGAGAAAGGTAAAGAATACATTCTTGGAGGCATTTCTGTTACAGGCTTAAGAAAGTTTAGTGAAGAAACTGTAAAAGTTTTTACAGGTTTAAGAAATGGGCAAACCATTAAATTGCCTGGAGATAAATTAACAAGTGCTATAAAAAAGCTGTACGAAAGTAAACAGTTTAGTAATGTTGATGTTTATTTAGCAAGATTAGATGGCAATACAGTTTATTTACAATTCGATGTACAAGAATTACCTCAATTAAAAGATGTACAAATAGCTGGAATTAAAAAATCTAAAGCTAAAGACTTACTTAAAGAAGCAGAATTAAAAGAAGGCGCAATGGTTACAGACAACTTACTCGTAACTACTAAAAACTACTTTACTAAAAAATATACAGACAAAGGTTTCCTAAAAACTAAAGTAAACTTAGATGTAAAAAAAGATACCTCAGATAAAATAAAAATAAAAGATATTAACTTTACTGGTAACAAAGCTCTTTCTAATAAAAAATTAAAAAAAGCAATGAGCAACACCAAAGAGAAATTTTTGGGTCGTTTTTGGAAAGGATCAAAGTATATTGAAGAAGAATATCAAGAAGATTTAGAAAGTATTTTAGACAAATACAGCAGACTTGGTTTTAGAGATGCTCGTATTTTAAGTGAAGGCATTTCTTGGAATGACGACAATACAATCGATGTAAATATAGAATTAGAAGAAGGTAAACAGTACAGGTTTGCAGACATCGTTTTTGTTGGTAACAAAGAGTATACCAATGAAGAATTAATGAAAGTATTAAGAATAGATAAAGGAGATGTATATAATGGAGCTGTTTTAAAAGAGCGTGTAAAAGGTGATGGAACACCTACATCAGAAGATTTATCTACCCTATACCAGGATTCAGGATTCTTATTCTCGCAAGTAAATGCTGTAGAAACAAAAGTAGAAAACGATTCTATTACAGTAGAAATTAGAATACGTGAAGATGAAAAAGCACGAATTAGAAAAGTAACTGTTTCTGGTAACGACAAAACTAACGATCATGTAATATTTAGAGAACTTAGAGTAAAACCAGGTGATTTATTTAGCAGAAGTAACATTATTCGTTCTATTCGTGAAATTGGACAGTTAGGGTT
>CAXBAC010000330.1:0-2669 GCA_963973485.1 uncultured Polaribacter sp.
TTATTTCCTTTAGGAATTCTGCGTTTGTTAAAAGCAAAAAAACACGCAAAAGATGTAACTTTTTATTTAATTGGCGTTCATCCAGACTACCAAAATAAAGGAGTTACTGCAATTATATTTGACCAGTACACAAAAACTTTTGCAAAAAAAGGAATTGTAAATTGTATTAGAACTCCAGAATTAGCAGATAACGAAGCCATAAAGAAAATTTGGGCAGATTTTAATCCAGAAACTCACAAAAGAAGAAGGACTTATAAAAAATATATTGAGTAACTATTTTTCATTTAAAATCTTTGAAATTTAAAAATTAATGCAATTATTTTACAATTCAGCAATTGATAAATCAACAACTTCAATCACTTTCGGTAAAATTGAAAGCAAACACATTGTTCGTGTTTTAAGGAAAAAAGAAGGTGATATTTTGCAGATAACAAATGGGCAAGATTTTTTATTTGATGCAAAGATTATGGTTGCTAGCGATAAAAAATGTCTTGCAGAAATTATTGCAGTAAACCATAAACCAAAACCTTGGAACTATTATCTTCATATAGCAATAGCACCAACAAAAAGTAATGATAGAATAGAATGGTTTTTAGAGAAAGCAACAGAAATTGGCATTGATGAAATTACACCAATAATTTGTTCTAATTCAGAACGAAAAGTTGTAAAAATCGAGCGATTTGAAAAAATTATTCAATCTGCTATGAAACAATCTTTAAAGTTTAGATTGCCAAAACTAAACAAACCTGTAAAATTTTCAGATTTCATCAACCAAGATTTCGATGGACAAGTTTGTATTGCGCATTGTGAAGATGATGATAAGAAACATCTAAAAAACACAATAAACACATCAGAAAAAACAACTATTTTAATTGGTCCTGAAGGTGACTTTTCATCTCAAGAAATTGCCAAAGCTTTAGAAAAGAAATTCACACCAATTTCTTTAGGAGAAAGCAGATTACGTACTGAAACTGCAGGAATTGTTGCTGTAAATACCATCTCTTTATTAAATCAGTAAAATCATTTTTACTATCTTGCTTTAAATTTATTTTTATAGATGATAAAGCATTTTTCAACACTTTTATTGTGTGTTTTTTTTATAAGTACTTACGCTCAAGATGTTGCTATTTTAAAATATAATGGTGGTGGAGATTGGTATGCAAATCCAACTGCAATTCCGAATTTAGTAGCATTTACCAATAAAAATATAAAAACGAATATTTCTAAAAATCCAGAAAGTGTAGCTGTAAATAGTGAAGACATTTTCAACTTCCCTATACTTTTTATGACAGGTCATGGAAATGTATTTTTTTCTGATGATGAAGCAAACAACCTTAAAAACTATTTAATTTCTGGAGGATTTTTACACATTTCTGATAATTATGGTTTAGATAAATATATTAGAGGAGAACTTAAAAAAGTATTTCCAACATTATCATTTCAAGAAATCCCTAGTAATCATCCTATATATAATCAGACTTTTAAATTTCCAAACGGAATTCCTAAAATTCACGAACATGATAAAAAACAAGCACAAGGTTTTGGTTTATTTTATAAAGGTAGATTAGTTGTATTTTATGATTTTGAAACCGATTTAAGTGATGGTTGGGAAGATCAAATCATACACAACAACCCAAAAGATGTTCGTGAAAAAGCCCTAAAAATGGGAGCAAATATTATAGAGTACGCTTTTACGAATTAATAATAATAAAAACCTTTATTTTAAATTTACACAATGCAAAACCAAATAGATATTGATGCCATAAAAATAAATTTTGATTCCAGTGGTTTGTGGGTTTTAAATATAGCCATTGCAATTATTATGTTTGGAGTTGCACTAGCCATTACTGTAGATGATTTTAAACGTCTTTTAAAAAATCCTAAAATTGTTTTTGTTGGAGTTTTATCTCAATTTATATTATTACCAGCTTTTACTTTTTTAGGAATTCTATTGCTAAAACCTCACCCTAGTTTTGCATTAGGTATGATGATGATTGCTGCTTGTCCTGGAGGAAATGTGTCGAACTTTTTTAGTAAAATGGCAAAAGGAAATGCAGCACTATCTGTAAGTTTAACTGCTTTTGCAACCTTAATTTGCATTTTTATGACGCCATTTAATTTGCAATTTTGGGGCAGTATGTATGAGCCAACAAACGAAATTCTAAAAACTGTAGAACTTAATTGGGTAGATTTATTAAAGTTAGTCTCTTTAATTTTAGGAATCCCTTTAATATGTGGAATGCTCATAAAACATTATCACTCAGAAATGGCAGGTAAAATAGAAAAAGTTTTAAAACCGCTTTCTATGTTAGTATTTATCGCATTAATTTTTGTTGCTTTTTCTCAAAATTTAGATGTATTTGTAGATCATATTCATCATGTTTTAGCTTTGGTTGTTTTTCATAATATTTTTGCATTTATACTTGGTTTTTATACGGCTAAGACCTTTGGTTTAAACATGCAAGATTGCAAAACCATTGCTATGGAAACTGGTATTCAAAATGGTGGGTTAGGTTTATTGCTAATTTTTGGTTTTTTTGATGGTTTAGGAGGCATGGCTCTTTTAGCTGCTTTTTGGGGTATTTGGGATGTGTTTTCAGGAATGGCCTTAGCCACATTTTGGGGGAGTAAAATCGAGAAATCTAAAGTATGATTGTACAGAAGTTTTG
>CAXBAC010000331.1:0-2663 GCA_963973485.1 uncultured Polaribacter sp.
AGCATATCTGGGTTATGTGTTTTACTATGTTCTAAAACACCTTGAAAAGTAGTGGCATTTTCTGTAACAGTTAATGTATCTTGTAAATCCTGTAAATCTTGATGAATAACTAAATCTTCTTCTGTGTAGTTTGGAGTTTTTACCAATAACAGATTTACTTTAGCATTAAACTTTTCTGTTATAAATTGTAAAGGTTTTACAGCTGTTTTGCTTTTTATATTACCAGATTTAAATGCTGTTAAAATATTTTTGACAGGCTTATATACGTAGCCTTCAGGTACTGTAAGCATTGGTATTTCTGTCTGTTTTACTAAACTTCCAGCAGTTTTACCTAAAAATAGTTCTTCTTTAATAGAATTGCTTTTTGCTCCTACAATTATTAAATCGATACCCAATTCATCATGAATCGTTTCTACTGTATCTATTAAAGAGCCTTTTGCAGCAATCAACTGAATATTTACATCTTTTTTATCAGATGCATTAACCATTGTTCTTAAATACAAGTTGGTTTCGCGCTCAATGATATTATCAATGTTTATAATAGTTCCTGCTTTAGTTTGCAAGCTGTATGCTCTAAAAACATAAACTTTAGCCTTAATTTCTGAAGCAAAATCAATGGCGTATTGTAAAGTATTTAATGCGTTTTCTGTAAACCCTATAGGAACTAAAATGTTTTGCATAATCAATTTTATTAGATTGCAAAGTTACTCATTTTTGAGAAAGTAAAAGAATTTCTCGTTTTTAGATATGTACCTTTGTAAAAAAACAGAAACAGTGAAAGCCGATATTAGTTTTAAGCGTATCAATAAACTAGCAATTCCTGCTTTAATTGCAGGTATTGCAGAGCCTCTTTTGTCTATTACAGATACAGCAATTATTGGTAATATAGAAAATAATGCAACAGAAAGTCTTGCAGCTGTGGGTATTGTGGGTGCTTTTATTTCTATGTTAATTTGGGTTTTTGGGCAAATTAGAAGTGCAATTTCATCGATAATTTCTCAATATGTAGGTGCAAACAAAATAGCAGAAATTAATACATTACCTTCACAAGCAATAGCTATTGTTATTTCTGGTAGTTTACTCATTTTAGCACTTTCTTATCCTTTTGCAAAATACATTTTTCAGTTTTACAACGCCTCTGGTTTAGTTTTAGAATATTGTATAGTGTATTTTAAAATCAGAATTTTTGGATTTCCATTTTCGTTATTCGTATTTTCAATTTTTGGAATTTTTAGAGGGCTACAAAACACATTTTACCCTATGGTAATAGCTATAATTGGGGCTTTATTAAATATAGTATTAGATTTTGCTTTTGTTTATGGAGTTGAAGGTTACATATCAGCAATGGGTATTGAAGGAGCAGCTTACGCAAGTGTTTTTGCACAAATTACTATGGCTGTAATTGCTGTTGTTCTGTTACTTAAAAAAACAACAATTTCTTTAAAATTACAATTGCCTTTTCATAAAGAAATACCAAAACTTTTAGGTATGATTGGTAATCTTTTTATAAGAACTTTAGCATTAAACACTGCTTTATATTTTGCAACATCTTACGCAACAGACTATGGTGCAGCTTACATTGCAGCATATACAATTGGTATAAATATTTGGTTATTAGGTGCCTTTATGATTGATGGTTACTCAAGTGCAGGCAATATTTTGTCAGGTAAATTATTAGGCGCTAGAAATTATAAAGCACTTTTAGAACTTAGTAATAAATTATTTAAATACGGAATTATTACAGGATCTTTTATTGCTTCAATTGGTTTTCTATTTTATGATTTTATAGGTGAGATTTTTACTAAAGAACCATCAGTTTTAGAACAATTTTATCATGTTTTTTGGATTGTACTTATCACGCAACCAATTAGTGCAATCACATTTATTTTTGATGGAATGTTTAAAGGAATGGGTAAAATGAAATTTTTAAGAAACGTTTTGTTACTTTCAACAGGGCTTGTTTTTATACCTACACTTTTGCTTTTCGATTATTTAGATTTAAAGTTGACAGCAATTTGGATCGCTTTTACATTATGGATTGTAGCTAGAGGTTTACCATTAATTTTAAATTTTAGGAAAACATTTATACCCTTAGCAAAAGGGTAAATTAATTTTTTATAATACCTTGTAGGTTTAAAAGGATTAAATAATGAAAACTCATCAAATATTTTTTATTTTATTTTTTGGAACACTTCTTGTTGCGTGTACAAAAGAAAAGTCTTTAAAAGAATATATGACCAACTCTTGGCAAACAACGTATATGAAAATAGAAATGCCCACTTATGAAAAATCAGATTCACTATACGTATTTGAAGATAAATTTGATAAAAATCCAGAATTAATAGCACAGTCTACTTATTTTTCTGATGGAACATTTAAAGCCTGGTTTTTAAATCAAGAAGGAGAAAAAATATCAGAATCTGATGGAAATTGGACTACAAAAAATGATACTTTATATGTAGATTTTTTTTATGATAATAGAACTGTAAAAGTAGGATATCATATTACAAAAACCGAACAAGGTTTTATTGGTAAAAGTATTTATGATTGGGATAATGATGGTGAATTAGACGACTTTTTAACCATGAAAACAAAACAAATAAAAATCAAATAAGGGTGTTCAACTTTATTTGATTTTTAAGAATACGTATATTTTTATCCAT
>CAXBAC010000332.1:0-2632 GCA_963973485.1 uncultured Polaribacter sp.
CCAACCAATCAAACATTTGTAGTAAAGTTTGCCCTCTATTTCCAGCGCCAATAATTCCTACTCGCACATTATCAATTTTAGGAGCAGTTAGCCCAAAAGCAGTTCCTTTTGCAGTTTTGTTTAGTAAAGAGTTTGTTTTTTCTACAGTTTCATCTTTGCAAGAAACTGCAGTAGAAAGCCCAAGAAATAAGGCAGCTTTAGAAGAAAGTGATAAGAAATCTTTTCTATTCATAATTAAATTTTGGTTGGTGAATACATTTTGTCATTTTGTAAAGGTGTTAATTTATCACTATTTTTGTTGATTACAAATAACAAATTACTAAAATCTAGCGCTTTAAAATATGTATAGTTCAAAAATTACAGGTTTAGGATATTACGTTCCAGATAATGTTGTTACTAATAACGACTTAAAAGAGTTTATGGATACCTCAGATGAATGGATTCAGGAACGCACAGGAATAAAAGAAAGAAGATGGATAGACCCAAAAACAGATGACAATACGTCTTCTATGGGAGCAAAAGCTGCAAAAATAGCTATAGAAAGAGCTGGATTAACCAAAGATGATATCGATTTTATTGTGTTTGCAACATTGAGTCCAGATATGTATTTTCCTGGAGGAGGAGTTCGTGTACAAGACATGCTAGATATGCCAACTATTGGAGCTTTAGATGTTAGAAACCAATGTTCTGGTTTTATATATGCCATGTCTGTTGCAGATCAATTTATAAAAACAGGCATGTATAAAAACATTTTGGTGATTGGTTCAGAAAATCATTCAGGTGGTTTAGAGCGTTCAACCAGAGGTAGAGGGGTTACTGTAATTTTTGGTGATGGAGCAGGAGCAGCTGTACTATCTAGATGTGAAGAAAAAGGGAAAGGTATTTTATCATCGCATTTACATTCAGAAGGAAAGCATGCTAGAGAATTGATGCTAGATGGCCCAGCAACTGGCAGATGGGTGCCTGAAATTATTGCAGAAAATGATCCTGATGATCAATCGTATTTTCCGCATATGAATGGACAATTTGTATTTAAACATGCAGTGGTTCGTTTTTCTGAAGCGATTGTAGAAGGTTTAGAAGCAAACAACTTGAAAAAGGAAGATATTGATATGTTAATTCCGCATCAAGCTAACTTGCGAATTGCACAATTTATTCAAAAGAAGTTTCAGTTGACAGATGATAAAGTGCATAACAATATTATGAAATACGGAAACACAACAGCTGCTTCTGTAATTATTGCATTAACAGAAGCTTGGGAGCAAGGTAAAATAAAAGACAACGATTTGGTTGTTTTGGCTGCATTTGGTAGTGGATTTACTTGGGGTTCTGTGGTGATTCGTTGGTAATTATTCTTACAATATTTAATATTAAAGACTTGTGAAAACAAGTCTTTTTTTGTTAGAATAGTTTAGGGTTGTGTGCTTTGTGTTTTGAAAAATGTTGAAATTTATAAACAAATCGTGTTTTTTTAATTTGAAGATATGTCCTTAAATTATTGTTAATAAATTGCTTTGCATAACTTTATGTTTATTATTAGCGTATATTTGTTAAACAATAAGTCAAAAAATCAACATTATGAAATCGTTTCAAAATAAAGTCTTCTTAACTGGCTTCATTATACTAATTACCTTTAATGCATATTCACAAAAACTAAGTGGTAAAGCAACCTATATTTCTAAAGCTAAAATGGAATTAGGAAACTGGGGTGCCAGACTTAGTGAAGCGCAAAAAAAACAAGTAGCTGCAAGATTAAAAAATAGATTAGAAAAAACTTATGAACTTACTTTTTCAAATACAGAGTCTTTATTCTTAGAAGAAGAAAAAATTGATGCGATTTCTGGAGCTACAGATTCTTGGGGTGCTTATTTTTCTAGAGGAGATCATTATAAAAACATTCAGGATAATAAATTAGTACAAAGTCAGGAATTTTATGGAAAGCGTTTTTTAGTTAAAGACGAGTTGTATAAAATTGAATGGAATATGGGAACAGAGTCTAAAAAGATAGGGCAATATACCTGTTATAAGGCAAAAGCATTTGTACCTTACTCTGAATTAAACTGGTACAACTTTTCTTGGAGTGATATTAGACGAGAGGATAGAAAAGAGGGTGAAGAAGATAGAAAGCCAGAAGAAAATCTTATTGTTGTAGAAGCATGGTATACGCCGCAAATACCAATGGCACAGGGGCCTGCAGAATTCTGGGGGTTACCAGGATTAATACTAGAGGTAAGCGCAGAAAATACGACGTTATTGTGTACAGAAATTGAATTGAATAAAGGAGAGAAAATTGAAATTGAAGCACCAGATAATGGCACTGTAATTACGAAAGCCAACTATACCAAAACTGTGCAAGAAAAAATGTTGGATATGAGAAATAATAGAATGGGTAGGAGAAGAGGTTAATTTTTTGTATCTTTTGTTTACGTTTAACTCGTAATTAAAAATGTGAAAATGAAAGATAAAAAAACCTTAGTATTAGGAGCTTCTTTAAATCCTAACAGATACTCTAATATTGCAATTAAAAGATTAAGAGATAAAAATGTAGCAACAGTTGCTTTAGGGTTAAAACCTGGTAAAGTTTTAGATGTTACTATTGTAAATGAAAGCATAGATTTCGAAAATATAGACA
>CAXBAC010000333.1:0-2629 GCA_963973485.1 uncultured Polaribacter sp.
ATAAAGAAAGTTATAAAATAAATTGTGGAGAAACCTTTTTATTACCAGCTGCTATTAACAATATTGAGCTTCTATCAAACAATGCTAAATTATTAGAAGTTTATTATTAAGTTTTTATTTCTATCAAAAATAAAAAAACCTTCTATTTAAGAAGGTTTTTTAACTTTAGAAGCAAAGTAATTTACATATAGGGTTTTGCAATTGCCTTTCTCTTTTTCAGTTGTTTTTCTAAATCGCTAATGGTGTTTTTTACAGCCATTTCAAAGTTTTTTTCATTAGATGAAGCAAATATTCTTGGGCCATTTAAACTCAATTCAACTTCACATATTTTACCATTTCCTTTTGGATCATTTTCTTTTTTAAAGAAAACCTCTGTTCTAATAATAGTATCGTATTTAGCGATTAGTTTTTCTAGTTTTTGAACTGTGTAACTTTCCATAGTTTCACTAGTTGGCATATTTACAAATTGAATATTTATTTTCATATTTTATATTTTTAAGAATTATTTTTAATGTTGTACTTGTAAAACAAAAAAGGGGAGCTTTATCTCCCCCTTTGCAGAATAGTTTTTGAAATTACAATAAGATATAATATTTTATTGTACCTAAAACATATTCATCACCTCCTGAATTACCATATAGATAATTTAGGCATATTTTCAAGTTTTTTTTTAAAATTACCAATTATTTTAAGGGTGTATTATTGTGAATAATTAGTTGTTGATTTATTTAAAGAACGTTTAATTTATAGTTCAAATTTACTGTAGATTCATTTTAAAAAGAATGATATTTATCAGCTTAATTGATGGTTTTCATTTTTTTTATTCATGTAGCACTAAAAAAGGAACGTTAGTGTGATAGCTAATTTTTTCTACTTTAGAATGAAATAATATTTGCTGAAAATAATTTAAGTTTCTTGCAACCATAGTAATCATATCAATATTTCTACTTTCTACAAAACACTGTATGGCATCCTCTACTTTATTGTTGGATAAACTATGAAAACTATGCTCAAAGCTAGAAAATAAATCTTCTAAAACCTCTTTGTTGTTTTGTTGATCTAAATTTAATTCGGCACCTTTTTTATTAATATGTACAACTCTAAGTGATGATTTTTCTTTTTCAAGAATAGAAGAAATAGCTTTTAAAACTTTGGTATTGTAAGAAAGTACATAATCAGTTGGAAATGCAACTTCATTTAAAGATTGGTATTTTGCATTTTCTGGCACAATAAGAGTTGTGCAGGTTACTTTTGTTATTACTTCACCTGCGTTGCTTCCTAAAAGTAGTTTTTTTAAGCTAGAAGCACCTTTTGTACCCATTACAATTAAATCGATACTTTTTTCTTTTACATGCTTTCTAATAGAATCAATAAAAAAATTATGATCTATTAAAGTATAAAACTCGTGTTTTTTATTCTTTGTAAACTCTGTTGCAATACGTTCTGTAAACAACTTTAATTTTTGTTTAGATGGTGCTAAATATACTTCTTCAATAACATTAGTATCAACAATATAGGGGGTGTCGTTAACAACTGTAGTTGTTGCCCTGTTTACATTTAATAAATAAAAATTACAAACAGTATCTTTATAAAAGTGTATGGCATACACAATTGCGTTCCACGAATTTTCAGAAAAGTCTGTTGGTAATAATATGTTTTTCATCGAGATTCTCTTTACAATACAAAACTAAAGAGAAGCTAATTTTTAAAATATGATATTAATCATATAACTAATTGATACTGCTTTTAATAAATGGCTTTTAGTTTTTGAAGGTCTATAATTTTTATAGATCTGCCTTCAATTTCTATTAAACCTTGTTTTTTAAAGCTAGAAATAGTGCGTATTAGAGTTTCTGTAGCTATACCTGCAACACTTGCTAAATCGTTTCTAGAAATTTTAATAGGATCTTCTGGTTTTCTGTTCATTTTTTCTGCAAACTTAAGTATTGTAGCAGCTGTTTTTTTATGAACAGAACTGTATGCCATTTGTAATAATTGATTTTTTATTCCAAAAATATTATCTGTTAATAGCTCTATAATATCTAGTGTAAGTTTATGATTACTGAACAGTATTTTTTGAAGCTCGCTTTTTTGTAACCCCATTAACTCAGTTTCTTTAATGGTTGTAGCTGTTTCTTGATAAGGTACATTTTGAGTAAAAGAAGTGTAGCCAAATAAATCGTCTTCTTTATAAAGTGCAGTTGTTAATTCTTTACCTTGTTCATCAAATTTATAGCATTTTACGATTCCTTTGGTAACTAGGTAAACAAAATTAGAGTTGTCTCCTTCTTGATAAATATTAATGTCTTTTTTATATGTAAAGGTTTTACCATTATCATCAAAGAAGTTTTTTAAATCGTTTAATGTTCTAATTTCATCATCGTTTTCAGAATTATCCTCAATATTTGGTTCGTTATTTCGTTCATCGTTTAAAATAGCTGCTTTTGCAATTCTACTTTCTATGGCACTAATAAGTTCCTCTTCAGTAAATGGTTTTGTAATGTAGTCATCTGCACCAAGATCCATGCCTTTTCGCACATCTTTGCGTTCTGTTTTTGCTGATAAAAATATAAATGGGATGTATTTTGTATTTGTATTATTAGATAAAGCTTCTAAAACTCCATAACCA
>CAXBAC010000334.1:0-2611 GCA_963973485.1 uncultured Polaribacter sp.
TCTTCAGCGCAAGAATCTGCAAGGAATGTTCTAAATTTAAGTGATGAAGATTACAAACTTTTGGAAGCTATTAAAGAGGAAGAAAAGAAGCAAAAAGATAAAAGTAAAGATAAGGACAGTAAAAAAGAAGCAGATACAAAGAAAGAAACTGTTGAAAAACTCCAATTTGATTGGGATATCATGAAAGAGAGAACCAAAAGATTAACAATTCATTCTTCTAATTTAGGTGATGCAGTATTGTCTAAAAAAGGAGATTACCTGTATTATTTAGCTAGTTTTGAGGGTAGATCAAATCTTTGGAGTACAAACTTAAGAACCCAAGAAACTAAAATGTTGATGCCTTTAAATGCAAGATCTGGAAGTTTAGAATGGGATAAAAAAATGGAGAACTTATACTTATTAAGTAGTGGACGTATTACAAAGCTAAATCCTGAATCTAAGAAAAGAAAACCTGTAGTTATTAATAGCGAAATTCGTTTAGATGAAAATGCAGAAAGAGAAGCAATGTTTAATCATGTTTGGATTAGAACAAATGCAGTTTTTTATCACCCAAATTTTCATGGAGTTGATTGGAATAAAATGAAAAAAGAGTATAAAAAATATTTACCACATATTGGTAATGCTTATGAATTTGCAGAAATGCTTTCTGAAATGTTAGGAGAGCTAAATGTATCTCATTCAGGAGCAGGTTACAGAGGCAGTAATGTTTCTAATGCAGATGCAACAGCTTCTCTAGGAATATTTATGAATTATAATTTTAAGGACGATGGTATTTTAATTGATGAGATAATATTTGGTGGTCCTTTAGACAAGGCAAAATTTACCGTTAAAAAAGGTGATATTATCACTAAAATTGATGGAATAACTGTTGATAAAAATGAAGATGTTGCTAAATATTTTAATAGAAAAGCAAACGATTTCATGCTATTAGAGGTTAAAAATCCATCAACCAAAGAAATACAAACTATAACAGTAAAGCCAATTTCTTTAGGACAAGAAAACCGATTATTATATGATAGATGGGTAAAAACTAATGAAAAAGAAGTAGCGAAAGAAAGTAATGGTCAATTAGGCTATGTACATATTCCAGGTATGAGTGATGGTCCTTACAGAAGTATTTATCAAGATATGATGGGTAAATATGCAGATAAAAAAGCAGTTATTATAGATACACGTTTTAATGGTGGTGGAGATTTAGTTGCAGATTTAGCTATGTTTTTTACTGGAGTTCCTTTTATAACCTATGCAACAGAAGCTAAAGTGGTTGGTGGCGAACCAACTTCTAGATGGACAAAGCCAACACTTTCTATATTTAATGAAAGTATGTATTCTGATGGACATTGTTATGCATCTGGTTATACAGATCTAAGTATTGGAAAAACAGTAGGGATGCCTGTTCCTGGTACTTGTAGTTTTGCAGGTTGGGAAGGCTTACCAAATGGAGGTTATTGGGGAGTTGTGCCTGTAAGTGCTAAAAATAAAGCAGGTGAATGGATGGAAAACAACCAAACTGAACCATCTATACAAGTTAAAAATATGCCAGGAAAAATTGATAATGGTATAGATCAACAATTGCTACGCTCTATAAAAGAATTGTTAAAAGAAGTATAATAATTTACTTAAAATTTATTACAAGAAAAAAGCCAAAAGATACAGAAATTGTATTTTTTGGCTTTTTTTAAATTCTAACTTGAAACTATCTATTTTTGAGTTTTCCCAAATATGTCTTCTTTAATTTTAGGTAATTCTAATTCGTATTTTACAGAAACAGATCTAATTATTATTATAATTGAAGCAGATACAATAAAGTTAACATCATTATTATCAGTAAAATAAGAAATTACTAAATAAGTAACTCCACCTGCTAAATATGCCAAAGCATAGATTTCTTTTTCAAAAATAAGTGGAATTTTATTGGTTAACACATCCCTTAAAACTCCACCAAAAACAGCAGAAACCATTCCCATAATTAGGGCTACAACAGGATGTAAATCATAAGATAATCCTTTTTGTAAACCCAATAACGTAAATACTCCAATACCAACCGTATCAAAAACAAACATGGTTTTACTTAGAGGTAATATTTTACTTCTAAATAGAAACGTAATAATAACTCCAGCTAAAATTACCCATAGGTAATTTAAATCGCCAATCCAATTTATAGGATGAGCGTTAATCAAAATATCACGTAACATTCCACCTCCAACAGCAGTTACAAAAGCTATAATTACTACACCAAAAGCATCAAATCTTTTATCCATAGCAACTAAAGCACCACTTATTGCAAAAGCAAAAGTTCCTAAAATATCTAAAACAAAAATAAACTCCATTTAAACAGAAACTTCAGTAAATTTAATATTTAATTCTTTTTGAAATTGGTGAATTTTTTCAAGTTCAGATGGTAAAATATAAGCTAATGAAGTTCCAGTTTTACCAGCTCTAGCTGTTCTACCACTTCTATGTGTATAATATTCTAATTGTTCTGGTAATTGATGATGAATTACAAACTCTAACTCTCTCACATCAATTCCTCGTGCAGAAACATCAGTAGAAATTAAATACTGTAAACTTTCATTTTTAAAAGCACGCATCACTTTATCTCTCTATTTTT
>CAXBAC010000335.1:0-2602 GCA_963973485.1 uncultured Polaribacter sp.
AAAACTGTTTATTATTTAAAAGTTCTTTTTTTAAGAGAAGCCAATTTTCCGATAAAAGTATTTAGTGAAAAAGGATTTTTAAATCATATTTTAAAGAAAAATACAATTAATAGTCTTTATTATGGCACTTGCTTAATAATTATAGTTTTAAATTTTTTCTTCTTTATTAAATTAAGAGATAAAGTGTATTTATTTTATGCTTTATTTTTAAGTTCATTGATGACACTTTTTCTTTTATATGATGGGTCTCTCATACACCTTTTTAGAGGTAATTCATTTTATTATAATTTAGAAATAATTATACACTTCTCTGGTTTAATCTGGTTTTTACTTTTTTCTATAAAGTTTTTAAACTTACATAAAACCAATCCTAAATCAACTAAAATATTTTTCTTTTTCCCTGTATTTGTAGCAATATTTTACTTTTTATTTCTTTGTACTAATAACTTTTTTTATGTAGCCATTGGAGAAACTATAGGCGTTTCGCTTTTTCCAATATTATGGTTTTATGCCATTCATTATATGAACAAAATACCATCAATAAGGTTTTACGTTATTGGCTATTTTTTAGTGGTTCCATTAGCTGTATTTTTTATAGCTGGATACAAATTAGGGTATTGGAAAGTTGCTGGAGATATGATTATTGTTAAAATTGCTAGTTGGTTAGATATTTTAGTTTTTACCTATGCCATAAGCAATAGGGTAAAAATTAAAATTGCTAATAATGATAAAGATATATTAGAGCTTAAAGAACTTATTGAAGAAGTAAAGCTATTACAACCTGAAACAGCTAATAAAACGAACCCATATTTGTTCTTTTTAAATGAAAATGAAATTTCTTTAAAGCCTTTAACATTAAGAGAAGTTGAAATCTTGGAATGTTTAAATAAAGGTTACAATAACAAACAAATTAGCGAAAATCTTTTCATCTCACCTAACACAGTAAAATCTCACATTAGAAACATTTACTCAAAGTTAAATGTTAAAAGCAGAGTTGATTTACAAGAAAAAATAAAAATCACAAGTGTCTAGCTTTTAATTACTTATGTTTTAGGGTTAGAAAAACCACCCTTAATAAATTAGGTTTTTTTTAACAAATAAGCAATTTTTATATTTCAATAACCAAAACTTATGGAAAGATGAAAAAACTATTACACTTTAAAAAAAATCCTAGATCTTTTTTTATAGCAGTTATTCTGTTATTTTTTACAATCTCTACTTATTCACATGTTACTCGAATAAGGGTAAAACAAAATCAAGATGGTACGTTAACATGGAGAGTAGAAACTTATCATAGCAGAGGGCAATGTGGTGTTGCAAACTCAGGTATTCGTATAAATGGAGTGTCATATCCATTACAGTTTGAAGGTTCTATGTATGAATCTGATAGGTACACTTTACCAAATGATGGCTTTTCTCTATTTGCAAACGCATCTGCTAGTGCACCATATGGCTATCAAAGAGTATTAAGAAGTTATGGGCAGGTAACAACTCCATACATTGCAGGTACTTTAAATGTTCAACCTTATTCTACAAATGCCTGTTGGGCCTTTTCAGTAGGAGGCAATGGTTCTTTTAACCCACCTCCACCTCCAGTTTGTACTTCTTTTCCTCTAACTTCAGCTTCAACAACAGTTACATCCACTAATAACAATGGAACACCATGTAATTTAAATGATGATACAGCTCAATTAAATGTATTTGCAAAACATTTAGCCTGTGGTAACATTACTGGAGATAAGAAATTTAAAGCATATTTAGACTCTAATGGAAATAGCACTTACTTGGGTGAGTACAACTACAACTCGGGTATAACAACTCCAATTGGAAGCATAACTGTAAACGCAGGTCAATCTTATAATGTTCGATTGGTAGATAACGATTTTCCTGGCGCTGTTTACAATCATACAGTTTCGTCATTTTCAGGCGTTCCAGAATCAACACCACCAACAATTACCTTAAATGGTCCATCTTCAGAAACTGTTGCAATCAATGGGGTTTTTAATGATTTAGGTGCTACTGCCTTTGACAATTGTGGTTCAGCCACAGTTAACACAAGTGGTGTTGTAAACACTTCTGTGGTGGGTACTTACACATTATCTTACACAGCTATAGATCCTTCAGGTAACGTTTCTAATCCAGTAAATAGAACTGTAAATGTTATTCCAATTTTAGCGAAAACTAAAGATATAACAGTTTCTTTAGATGCAAATGGCAGTGCTACTATTCAGCCAAGTGACGTGGATAATGGATCAATTTTAGGAGGTGGGTCACTTTCATTAGACAATTCAATATTTGACTGTAGTAATATAGGTAATAACCAAGTAACACTTACAGTAACATCTGGTGGCTCTTCTGTAAGTGAAGTGGCTAATGTTACAATTCAAGACACAACAAAACCCGAAGTTAAAACAAATGATATAATCGTAAATCTTGATGCAAATGGGTCTTCATCAATTACTACAGACATGATTAATAATGGTTCTGCTGATGCTTGTGGGATTGCTTCAATGGTTTTAGATAACACTTCTTTTACCTGTGAAAATATTGGTGTTAATCAAGTAGAATTAACAGTTACTGATAATAATGGAAATGTTGCTTC
>CAXBAC010000336.1:0-2582 GCA_963973485.1 uncultured Polaribacter sp.
AATATGAGAACTTCAATTAAAATCACGTCAAAAAAACTTAGCTTACAAGAATGTTATGCATTTGTAGAAGATGCCACTTGTGGAGGAATTGCTGTATTTGTGGGTACTGTTAGAAATGATACTAAAGGAAAAGAAGTTTTACAGTTAGATTTTTCTACTTACAAACCTATGGCCATTAAAGAGATGCAAAAAATTGCTGATTTGGCTTTAGAAAAGTTCGATATGCAAAAAATTGCCATTCATCATGCAGAAGGAATGTTGCAAATTGGAGCTATTCCTGTAATTATTACAGCATCAGCCAAGCACAGAAAAGCTGCTTTTTTAGCTTGTGAATTTGCAATTGACACTTTAAAAGAAACTGTACCTATTTGGAAAAAAGAATATTTTTCTGATGGTGAAGTTTGGGTAAATGCACACCCATAAATTCAATTGTCAATTTTAATTTGATTTTTCTTTTTTCTTTACAGATCTACTTTGCAGCCATAAATAATATTGTAAACCAAACAACAATGCACCTGCCATTAAGTGAATAGCTTGTGTGCCAATTGGTATTTCTGCATAATACATAAGTATGCCTGTAATTGCTTCTAGAAATATTAAGAAAACAATCCAATTTACAAGTTTGTAGCCCAATTTTTTAACTTGATTGATGTAAAATAATCCCAAATTAACCAATACAATTGCAATAGTAAAAGACCTGTGGAAATAAAATTTAAAACTCGGGTTCATTAAACTGTGGTTTTTATTTTCGAAACCAAAAAGCTTAACTTGCTCATCTATAAATTGCCTAACTTGGGTTCCCATTGCAATTTGTATCAACGAAAAAATCACAGAAATTATAAGCAGTTTGTTGAATAGCGAATTATAAGGATATGTTTTTTTATCAGAAATTATAAATCTTAAATGCAATAAAATTGCAATTATTATAAGCCCAACAACCATGTGAACTGTAATTATAGCAGGGGTTAAGTTGGTGTCTACAACAGTTTTACCCAGCCAAGCTTCGAAGAGCATTAAAAAGAATGCACCAAAAGAAAGTAAGGTAATTGTTTTATTTTCTTTCCAAAATTTAACAGAACCGTATATTAAAAAGAGAAAAACAAAACCAGCTAATACAGAAACGAGTCTGTTGATATACTCTGTCCAAGTGTGAAACTTATTAAAGGTGTTATAATCGTGTTTGGTGTATTCAGACCAGTTGTTTGTGTTAAACTCTGTTGATGTTTCAAGATCTTTATCAGCAACAAATAAAGCTTCATCTTTTATAATGATAAATCCTTTTTTGTAAGCTGTGTTTGGTTTCCATGTAATTTGTTCTTCAGATGTTGGCGGAACATAATACCCAAAACACTTAGGCCAATCTGGGCAACCCATTCCAGAACCTGTCATTCTTACAATAGAACCTGCTAAAAAAATTAAATAGAGCGAAATAATAGCAATTTGAACAATTTTAGGAAATCTATCTTTCATCAGAAATAAATGTTTTTGCAAAAATAAGGCAAAAAAAAGTCGCTTAAAAAAAATTAAGCGACTTGTTGTTATGTAAAAAAATTCTAAATAATATAATTAGATAACTCTAACGTCTACTGCGTTTAAACCTTTTCTACCTTCCTTCAGGTCAAATTCAACTGCATCACCTTCTCTAATTTCATCAATTAATCCTGATACGTGCACAAAATACTCTGTTTTTGAACCGTCTTCAATTACAAATCCAAATCCTTTAGACTCGTTGAAGAATTTTACTGTTCCGTTTTTCACTTTAAAATAAATAAATGTTAATAATAACAAATATAGTATTTTAAATATTAGGTTTTACAAATGCGATTTTGGTTTCCATTTTGTTTAATGTTTTTTTTAGCATATTAGAAATATTGATTTTAATTTTTAATAGAGAAATAGCATTTTAAAATTGCTATTTAAGAATGTCAGTAAAACTAGGCGTTAAGGAAATTTTAACATTTTAAAGCACTGATAAACAGCTCTTTGTCTTGTCAGGTTAATTCTGTTTTTTTTAGAAAAAAAATCATTTTGTTAAAAACTTCAAGGGATTTGTGAATAAGTAAGACTTTCATTTTGGATTAAAAATTTCAATATTTGTAGAGGTCGTTCTTTACGATTTAATAATATTCAATAACGCATAAATTACACAAAACAATGTCTAAACAAGAACCAATTTTACAACCAAACGATAATCGCTTTGTAATTTTCCCTATTCAACATAATGATTTATGGGAATGGTATAAAAAACAACAAGCTTGTTTTTGGACTGCAGAAGAAATTGATTTACATTCAGATATTGTAGATTGGACTACCAAGTTAACAGATGATGAGCGTTATTTTATAAAGCATATTTTAGCATTTTTTGCAGCATCAGATGGAATTGTGAACGAAAATTTAGCAGAAAACTTTGTAAACGAAGTACAATATTCAGAAGCTAAGTTTTTTTACGGATTCCAAATTATGATGGAGAATATTCACTCAGAAACCTATTCTTTATTAATTGATACTTATGTAAAAGATGAAATTGAAAAAGATAGATTATTTAGAGCTATTGAAGTTTTTCCTGCGATAAACAAAAAAGC
>CAXBAC010000337.1:0-2576 GCA_963973485.1 uncultured Polaribacter sp.
CAGTTTTAATAACCACTTTAGCAGGTTATTTAGGCTTAACATTAGGTACGTATATTCTTAGTACTATGGGTAATAGTTTAGAAGAAGATTATTTTATTAAAGACCCAAGTGTAAGTACAGGAATTGTTGTTGGAGCAACTATTGTATTAATTTTAGCAGGATTAATTGCCAGTTATATACCAGCAAAGAGAGCAGCCAATATTAAACCAATTGTAGCACTAAGAGCAGACTAATTATGAGATTTTTATTCGATTCAGATACTTGGCAAGAAATTTACGGAAGTATTCGTAAAAATAAGGTAAGAACTGCTATTACTATTATAGGTGTACTATGGGGTATATTTCTTTTAGTAGTACTATTAGGTGCAGCTAGAGGTATAGACAATGGTTTTAAAAAGATATTTGGTGACTTTGCAACCAATAGTGTTTTTGTTTGGACACAAGCAACTGATACACCATTTAAAGGTTTTCAAGAAGGTAGAAGATTTAATCTTAAAATGAGTGATATAGAAGCTCTAAAGTCTGAGTATTCAGAAGAAATTAAGCTTTTAGCGCCAAGAAATCAAACCAATAATTTAATTGTACATGACTTTAAATCAGGAAACTTTCAAGTAAGTGGAGATTATCCAGTATTAGATCAAATTCAGAAAAAACAATTAATTTATGGACGTTTTATTAATGAAAATGATATTTTATCTACTGCTAAAGTAACTGTTATTTCTGAAGAAATGTACGAACAACTCTTTGATAAAGGAGAGTTTCCAATAGGTGAGTATATAAAAATAAACAGTATAAATTATAAACTAATAGGTGTTTATGGTCCATCTAATGCCATAGACTTAGATGGTAATACAGCCTATATTCCCTTCACAACTTTTAAAAGAGTATACAATACTGCAAATAATGTAGATTGGATGGTGATTACAGCTAGTGAAGGAATAGATATAGAACAGATGGAAAGTGACGTTATTTTAACTTTAAAAAGTTTGCATAATGTACATCCAGAGGATAAAAGAGCATTTGGTTCTTTTAATTTAGGAGTTCAGATTGCTAAAGTAACAGGTTTTTTAACAGGTTTGCAGTTTATGACTTGGTTTGTAGGTATTGCAACTTTAATAGCAGGTGTTTTTGCTATTGGTAATATCTTGTTAATCACAGTTAAAGAAAGAACTCAAGAAATTGGAGTGCGCAGAGCATTAGGAGCAACACCTAAAAGTATACGTCAACAAATTATATTAGAATCAGTTTTTTTAACAACAGTTGCAGGTATGCTTGGTATTATATTTGGAAGTCTCATTTTGTATTTTATAGATGCAACTTTGGGCCAAGGAGATGATGCAGCCCTTGTAAACCCAACCGTAAACATTCCAATAATTATTATCGCATTTGTAACATTAATAGTGTTAGGTACACTAATAGGTTTAATACCAGCACATATGGCTACATTAGTAAGACCAATAGAAGCATTAAGAGAAGAATAAAAACAATCAACTAAAATCATGAGTAAAAGAGCAAAAATTATTTTAATTGTAATAGGACTATTATTTGTAGTAGCCTTAATTTGGTTCGGAAAAAAGAACAAGAAAAGTATTGTAGAATATGAAACTGAAACACCTTTTAAAACTACTATAGTTAAAAAAACAGTTGCAACTGGTAAAGTAATACCATTAGAAGAAATTGAAATTAAACCGCAAATAACAGGTATTATAGATAAAGTAATGTTGTTAGAAGGCTCTAAAGTAAAAAAAGGAGACTTAATTGCTACAGTTAGAGTTGTGCCAAATGAGCAATCATTAATAAGTGCAAAAGGTAGAGTAGACAATATTAAGATTCGTTTAGATAATGCTAAAATTCAGTATGACAGAAATAAAAACCTTTTTGATAAAGGCGTAATTTCTAAGCAAGAATTTGAAAATATTGAATTGACTTATGATCAGGTAAAACAAGACTTAAGAAATGCTCAAAACGATTATTTAATTATAAAGAAAGGATCTGCTGGTTCTGGAGGTGCAGCCAACACTAATATTATGGCTCAAATGTCTGGTACAATATTAGAAATTCCTGTTAAAGAAGGAGATCAAGTAATTCAGTCTAACAATTTTAATGCAGGTACAACAATTGCATCAATTGCAGATATGAGTAAAATGATATTTGAAGGTAAAGTAGATGAGTCTGAAGTTGGTAAACTTAAAAATGGTTCAGATATAGAAGTATCTATTGGTGCAATCGAAAATAAAACATTTCCAGCAAAACTAAACTTTATTGCTCCAAAAGGAACTGAAGAAGCAGGTGCTGTACAATTTAAAATTAAAGCAGACGTTTCTTTAGACAATAACTACTTTATTAGAGCAGGTTATAGTGCAAATGCAGATATCGTATTAGAAAAGAAAGATAGTGTTTTAGCTATAAAAGAAGCGTTATTAAAGTTCGATAATAAAACAGAAGAGCCTTATGTGGAGGTTAAAAAAGAAGATGGAACTTTCGAACGTAAAACATTAAAGTTAGGAACTTCTGATGGTGTAAACGTACAAGTTTTAGAAGGAGTTACTATAGACGATGAAATTAAAATTTGGAATA
>CAXBAC010000338.1:0-2540 GCA_963973485.1 uncultured Polaribacter sp.
CAAAGTTATACCCTTTCCAAGGCATAAAGGCTACTTTCATATTTCTACCTAAAGCTAATTCTCCTTTTTGTGTTGCATAACCTTCACAAAGTACTTGACCTTCTGAAACTCTATCACCAGTTTCTACAATTGGCTTTAAGTTGATAGAGGTACCTTGGTTGGTTTTTCTAAATTTAATTAAGTCGTAAGAAACTTCATCAGAATCAAAACTTACTAGTCTTTCTTCATCAGTTTTATCGTACTTAATTGTAATTTTATTTGCGTCTACATACGTTACAACTCCTTCTCCTTCTGCATTAATTAAAATACGAGAATCTTTTGCAACTCTTCTTTCTAAACCAGTACCAACGATTGGTGACTCTGGTCTTAATAAAGGTACTGCTTGACGCATCATGTTAGAACCCATCAATGCACGGTTGGCATCATCATGTTCTAAGAACGGAATTAATGAAGCTGAAATAGATGCAATTTGGTTTGGAGCAACATCCATATAATCAATCACATCTGGATTAACAACAGGAAAATCGCCTTCTTCACGAGCAATTACTCTATCTAAAACAATAGTACCATCTTCTTTAAGTTCTAAATTAGATTGTGCTATTTTTTTACCTTCTTCCTCTTCAGCACTCAAATAAATTGGGTCTTCAGAAGCAACAATTCCGTTATCTACCTTTCTATAAGGTGTTTCTATAAATCCTAAATTGTTCACTTTTGCAAAAACAGAAAGTGATGAAATTAAACCAATGTTTGGTCCTTCAGGAGTTTCAATAGGACATAGACGTCCATAGTGCGTATAGTGAACATCACGAACCTCAAAACCTGCTCTTTCTCTTGATAAACCACCTGGCCCAAGTGCAGATAATCTACGCTTGTGCGTAATCTCTGCTAATGGATTCGTTTGATCCATAAACTGAGATAATTGGTTGGTACCAAAGAATGAGTTAATTACAGAAGATAATGTTTTTGCATTAATTAAATCGATTGGAGTAAACACTTCATTATCACGTACATTCATACGCTCACGAATTGTTCTTGCCATTCTTGCTAAACCAACACCAAACTGACCAGCTAATTGCTCTCCAACTGTTCTTACACGTCTGTTAGAAAGGTGATCAATATCATCTACTTCTGCTTTAGAGTTGATTAACTCAATAAGATATTTTATGATAGTTATAATATCTAACTTCGTTAATACTTTTTGATCTATAGGCTCATTTAACTGAAGTTTTGTATTCATTCTAAAACGACCAACTTCACCTAAATTATATCTTTGTTCAGAAAAGAATAACTTATCGATAATACCTCTTGCAGTTTCCTCATCTGGCGGTTCTGCATTACGTAATTGTCTATAAATATGTTCTACAGCTTCTTTTTCAGAGTTTGTAGGATCTTTCTGTAAAGTATTATGAATAATAGCATAATCTGCCATATGGTTGTCTTCTTTGTGAAGTAAAACCGTTTTAGCACCTGCTTCAATTATTTCATCAATATGTTCTTTTTCTAATACTGTATCACGATCAAAAACAATTTCGTTTCTTTCTATAGATACAACTTCTCCTGTATCTTCAAAAACGAAATCTTCATGCCAAGTTTTTAATACTCTAGCTGCAAGTTTACGACCTAATACTTTTTTTAATCCAGCTTTAGAAACCTTTACTTCTTCAGCAAGGTCAAAAATTTCTAAAATATCTTTATCTCTTTCAAAACCAATGGCTCTGAATAATGTGGTTACTGGTAATTTTTTCTTTCTATCAATATAAGCATACATTACTTGATTGATATCTGTTGCAAACTCTATCCAAGATCCTTTGAAAGGAATTACTCTTGCTGAATAAAGTTTAGTTCCATTTGCATGGAATGATTGCCCAAAGAATACACCTGGAGATCTATGTAATTGTGAAACAACAACACGCTCTGCACCATTGATAACAAAGGTACCTGAGTTTGTCATGTAAGGTATTGTACCTAAATAAACATCTTGAACAATAGTTTCAAAATCTTCGTGTTCTGGGTCTGTACAATATAATTTTAGACGTGCTTTTAGAGGAACACTGTGTGTTAAACCTCTTTCAATACATTCTTGAATTGAATATCTTGGTGGGTCTACAAAGTAGTCTAAAAATTCTAATACAAATTGATTTCTTGTATCTGTAATTGGAAAGTTATCCATGAAGGTTTTATACAAACCTTCTTCTCCTCTTTCTTCTGCTTTTGTTTGAAGTTGGAAAAAGTCTTGAAAAGACTTAACCTGAATATCCAAAAAGTCTGGATATTCTTTTATCATTTGAGAAGTTGCGAAGTTGATTCTTTCAGTAGTGTTTTTCGTTGCCAAAAGAGAATATTTTTTTGATTAAAATCTGAATTAAAATAAAGAACGAATATATACACAAAATGGTTTAGGCCTAAAAACAGTGTTTTTAGTACCTAAACCTAAATTTGTTTTCCCGATTGTTAAATAAATTCGGGAGTTGTAGCTTACTTAAGCTCTACTTCAGCTCCAGCTTCTTCTAAAGATTTTTTAAGACCTTCAGCCTCATCTT
>CAXBAC010000339.1:0-2539 GCA_963973485.1 uncultured Polaribacter sp.
CAAGCCTATGTTGATGCTTTAGCTGGCGACCCAGTTTCTGCTTTTGGAGGCGTTATAATTGCTAACAAAGAAATTGATAAAGAAACTGCAACAGAAATTCATAAACTTTTTTGTGAGGTTGTTATTGCACCAAGTTATTCAGATGAAGCTTTAAGTATTTTAAAAGGGAAGAAAAACAGAGTCATTTTAGTTCAAAAAACAACTGACTTGCCTGTTCAAAATGTAAGAACTGCATTAAATGGTTTGTTAGTTCAAGATAAAGATGCAAAAACAGATACTGTTGCAGACTTAACGTATGCAACAAACACAAAACCATCAGAAAGCGAATTAAAAGATTTATTATTTGCTTCTAAAATTTGTAAGCACACAAAATCTAACACTATTGTTTTTACCAAAAACAATCAGCTTTTAGCAAGTGGTACAGGACAAACGAGTAGAGTTGATGCCTTAAGACAAGCTATTGAAAAAGCAACAAGCTTTGGTTTCGATTTAAAAGGAGCAGTTATGGCTAGTGATGCATTTTTCCCTTTTCCTGATTGTGTAGAAATTGCAGACAAAGCAGGAATTACAAGTGTTATTCAACCTGGAGGTTCTATAAAAGACCAATTAAGTATAGATTATTGCAATGAAAATAATATTTCTATGGTTATGACAGGAACAAGACATTTTAAACATTAATTATTTTAACTGTTTTAAAAGATTAATTTTAGTAAATTTGTAAGGATACACACTTCAAAACAATAGAGAAATTTTATGGGTTTTTTTGATTTTATGACAGAAGACATTGCGATTGATTTAGGAACCGCAAATACTTTGATAATTCACAATGGAAAAGTAGTTATAGACAGCCCTTCTATTGTAGCAAGAGATAGAGTTAGTGGTAAAATCATAGCAATTGGCCAAGAAGCCAATTTAATGCAAGGTAAAACACACGAAAACATAAAAACTATTCGTCCGTTAAAAGATGGTGTAATTGCAGATTTTCAGGCATCAGAAGAAATGATTAAGGAGTTTGTAAAGCAAATTCCGTCAATTAAAAAGAAATTATTTCCACCTGCTTTACGAATGGTTATTTGTATTCCTTCTGGAATTACAGAAGTTGAAAAACGAGCTGTACGTGATTCTGCAAAACACATGAATGCCAAAGAGATTTACTTAATTTACGAACCAATGGCTGCTGCAATTGGTGTGGGTATAGATATTATGGAGCCAAAAGGAAACATGATTATTGATATTGGTGGTGGTACAACAGAAATTGCAGTAATTGCTTTAGGTGGTATAGTTTGCGATCAATCTGTAAAAGTTGCTGGTGATTTATTTACGAGTGATATTATGTATTACATGCGTACACAACACAACTTGCATGTAGGTGAAACTACTGCAGAAAAAATTAAAATTCAAATTGGTGCAGCTACAGAAGATTTAGATACACCTCCAGATGAAATGTTGGTTCAAGGTAGAGATCTACTAAGTGGTAAACCAAAACAAGTGCAAGTATCTTTTAGAGAAATTGCAAAAGCATTAGACAAATCGATTTTAAGAATTGAAGATGCTGTTATGGAAACCTTATCTAAAACACCTCCAGAATTAGCTGCAGACATCTACAATACTGGTATTTATTTAGCAGGTGGTGGCTCTATGTTAAGAGGCTTAGACAAACGTTTGTCTCGTAAAACAGACTTACCTGTTTATGTTACAGAAGACCCTTTAAGAGCAGTTGTTCGTGGAACAGGTATCGCTTTAAAAGAATTAAATAAATATAAAAATGTGTTAATGAATTAGCATTATTAAGTTTTAACAATGCAACAAATTATTTACTTTTTTCAGAAATTCAAGTATTTCCTGTTTTTCTTGTTGTTAGAATTTATAGCGCTATTTCTAATATTTAATAATCTTAATTTTCATAAAAGTAAATTTGTTAATTCTGCGAACGCCATAACTGGTGGTCTTTATTCTCAAACTTCTAATATATCTGAATATTTTAGTTTAAAATCAGAAAACAAGCTATTAGCAGAGGAGAATACCAAACTAAAAAACTTTATTGCTAAAACAAATAAAATTGAATTTTCTTCAGATTCAACAGTAGCAGATTCATTAAAGTATAAACAGAAATATACATTTACCACAGCCAAAATAATAAATAACAACTATTCTAAATCCTTTAATTTTTTAACAATAAACAAAGGCACAAATGAAGGAATAAACAAAGAAATGGCTGTAATAAACAGTAAAGGAATTATTGGAATTACAGATAATTCTTCTAGAAACTACACAAGAGTTCAGTCTATTTTAAATAAAAATAGTAAAATTAATGCGAGGCTAAAAAATAGCTTTTATTTTGGATCTTTAACTTGGAATGGGAAAAATTACAACATTGTGCAACTATCTGATATTCCAAGACAAGCACCTCTTGAGATTGGTGACACTATTGAAACAGGAGGAAAATCAACAATTTTTCCAGAAGGCATTCTTATTGGCACTATCTCTAAAATAAATAAAGGAAACACAGCTGATAACAAAGTAGATGTAAAACTGTTTA
>CAXBAC010000340.1:0-2530 GCA_963973485.1 uncultured Polaribacter sp.
CAAGTAAAAGAATTCCCAACCAAAGATAAGTTAGATGCTCTTTTTCCAAACACACCTGTAGCTTTAACTAGAGTTGATGGTCATGCATTGCTAGTCAATCAAGCTGCAATTGATATGGCTAAAATTGATAAAAACATAAAAGTTTCTGGTGGAGAAATTATCATTGAGAATGGAGAAATGACAGGTGTTTTAATTGATGCTGCTATGGATTTTATCAAATTTCCAGAAACTACAAATAGCGAAATGATTCAAGGATTATTAGATGCTCAAGATGTATGTTTTTCTTATGGTTTAACTACTGTTGATGATGCAGGTTTAGATCAAAAACATATCGAATTAATTGATAGTTTACAAAAAGCAAATCAATTAAAAATGAGAGTTTATGCTATGATTTCTGGTGATAAACAAGCGCAAATCGATTATTACATCAAAAAGGGAACCTACAAAACAGATTATTTAAACGTACGTTCTTTTAAGGTTTATGGTGATGGAGCTTTAGGTTCTAGAGGAGCTGCAATGCGTAAACCTTATTCAGATAGAGAAAATCATTTTGGAGCATTAATTTATAGCCCAGAAAGATATCAAGAAATTGCAAGACAAATAGCTGCATCAGAATTTCAAATGAATACGCATGCCATTGGAGATTCTGCAAATACTTGGCTAGTAAAAACCTATAAAGATGTTTTGAAAAACAAGGAAAATAGACGTTGGAGAATAGAACATGCACAAATAATTTCTCCAGAAGATTTTAAGAATTTTGATAATATTTTGCCTTCAATACAGCCAACACATGCAACATCAGACATGTATTGGGCAGCAGATAGAATTGGAAATGAGCGAATGAAAGGTGCGTATGCTTTTAAAGATTTATTGAACAATTATGGAAAAGTAGCTTTAGGCACAGATTTTCCTGTAGAGCAAGTAAACCCTTTTTTAACATTTTACGCAGCTGTTGCTCGTAAAGATTTAGATAATTATCCTGAGGGAGGTTTTCAAATGGAAAATGCACTTTCTAGAGAAGAAACACTTAAAGGTATGACTATTTGGGCTGCGTATTCTAATTTTGAAGAGCAGGAAAAAGGAAGTATTGAAGTTGGTAAATTTGCAGATTTTGTAATTTTAAATCAAGATATTATGCAAGTTGATGAAACTTTATTACCAAAAACTAAGGCAATTGCAACATTTGTAAATGGTGAGAAAGTATATCAAGATTAAAATAACATTGCATCTTTTTTAGTTGCTAAAATTTCATACACATTAAATAAAAAAAGCGAATCTTAAAAAGATTCGCTTTTTTTATTTAGTTAATTATTTTTAATAATAGCTTAAAAACATCAAATTACTTTCTAATTCCTTCTATAAATGACGGTATTTTAGCTATCCCAGAATTTTGTAAGTATTTAATAAATGCTGAACCAATAATAGCCCCATTTGCATAAGTACAAGCTGTGTTGAATGTTTTGGCATCAGAAATACCAAAGCCAATAATCAACTTACTTTTTAATTTCATCGCTTTTATTCTTTCAAAATAAGCAATTTGTTGGTTTGAAATTTCGCCTTTTGCACCAGTAATTGAAGCTGAAGCTACTACATAAATAAATGCTTTTGTAAATGCATCTATTTTTTTAATTCGCTCTATTGATGTGTGTGGAGTTATTAAAAACACATTGGTAATTCCATATTTATCAAATAATTGTTGATAGTGATTTTCGAATTCAACCATTGGTAAATCTGGAATAATAACTGTATCTATACCACAATCTACTACTTTTTGACAAAATTTATCCTCTCCATATTTTAGCATTTGGCTTAAGTAACCCATCAATACTAAAGGAGTTTTATGAGCAGGCTTTAATGTCATTAATTGTTCAAAAACAACATCTAAATTAATTCCATTTTCTAACGCTTTCTGACTACTATCTTGAATAGTTGGTCCATCTGCTAATGGATCTGAATATGGTAAACCCACTTCAATAAAATCAACTTTAGCATTACTCAATGCTGAAATTACTTTAGTTGTATCCTCTAATTTAGGGAAACCTGAAGTAAAGTAGATTGATAATAAGTTTTTATCTTTCTTTTGAAATAATTCTTGAATTGAATTCATGTGTTAATCTTCTAAATGTTTGATAAAAGTTTCTAAATCTTTATCTCCTCTACCAGATAAATTAATAACTACAACTTGGTCTTTTTTGAGTTCCATTTTTGGCAAAACAGCTAAAGCATGTGCAGTTTCTAAAGCAGGAATAATTCCTTCAACTTTTGTTAACTCATAAGCAGCAGCTAAAGCTTCTTTATCTGTAGCATTCATAAATTTAGCTCTTCCACTTTCATACAAATAAGCATGTAAAGGTCCAACTCCTGGATAATCTAAACCTGCAGAAATAGAGTAAGGTTCTACTATTTGACCATAATCATCTTGCATTAAAATAGTTTTAGAACCATGTATAATTCCAACTTCTCCTAATTGTGAAGTAGCTGCACTTTCTCCAGAATGCACTCCTAAACCAGCAGCTTCTACTGCAATTAG